>JADFRJ010000228.1 GCA_022561355.1 Chloroflexota bacterium
GCCGTCCCAGCCGTTATCCTCAGCCTCCTTCGCCAGCTCGGCGAGGCGATGAATGTCCGCGAAATCGCCGAAGTTGTGGACGCTGATGGCGTACTTCAAGGCGCTGTCTCCTTCTCGATCGGCGTGTCTGGCAGGTTGCCCCACTCCTGCCAGGAGCCGTCATAGTTCTTGGCGTCGGGGTGGTCGAGGACGTGGCGGAGGATGAACCAGGTGTGGGCGGCGCGGACGCCGAGCTGGCAGTAGGCGGCAACGGCGGCGGTTTGCGAAACGCCGGCGTAGAGCTGCTCGAGCCGCGCTTTAGGCAGGAGCGCCGTGGACTCGGCGAGCGATGTTTTCCAGAAGACGTTCCGCGCGCCGGGGATGCGCCCACCGCGCGCCGAGCGGATGTCCGAGCCGGCGTACTCGTCGGGGCTGCGCGTGTCGATCACGGTGAGGTCCGCGTTGTCGAGGCCGGCGACGAGGTCCGTGAGCGTGGCGCGGATGCTGTAGTCGGGCGCCGGCGGATCCGGGTAGGAGGAGGTAGCCATGTTAGGGACAGCAGTGGTGAGCGGGCGGCCCTCCCGCTGCCATAGTTCGCGCCCACCATCGACCCAGTGCAGCTTGCCGGGGTGGCGGTAGTACTCGAACGTCCAGAGGGCGCGGGTGGCGTGGCGGCCGCCCTGGTCGCCGTAGAAGACGAGCGTGTCGTCCGGCTGGATGGCTAGCTTGCGTGCCAACGTGACGAAGCGGCCGGCGTCGATCACCTTGCCGGAGGACTCGTCGGCGCGCTCGATCAGGTCGGCCTTCCAGTCGATGGCGAGCGCCCCCTCGATGTGGCCGGAGGCGTAGGACGCGGGCTCCTGGGAGACCTCGAAGATGCGCAGGCCGGGGTCGGCGGCGTGCTGGGCCAGCCAGGCAGTAGTGACGAGGGCGTCTGTCATCGTGCGCGCATTATACGCAATGGGTTAGCATTGCGGCGATCACGCAATTACGTTAGTTCGATTGCGGTCTCAATCGTGCGCTAGGATCCTGCGTTTTCGGCAGCCAGCTTCTCCAGGCCGAGATCGGACAAGTGGCGCTGCGCTTCCAGGAAGCGCTCGTCGGCCTCTTCGACACTCATCCCGAGCGTGTTCGCCAGCTCATGGCGCGAGAACGACCATGCATACTGCGACAGCGCCAAGATGACCATGGTGAAGGTGGGGTCCTCATCAACATCGGGGAACTGCTGCCGCATGAGAAGGTCCACATGGGCGAGGTTCTCTTTCATGCGCTCGCCGAGGCGGAGGAGCGGACGGCCGCTCAGCAGGAGCTGAAAGACGAAGCGTCCAATCTCAGGATGTTCGATGTAGATGCGCGCGTTCTGGACCACGGCGTCGCCGCTGAGCTTCGACGCCGGGATGTTGTTTCGCTCCATGATCCAATCGACTGCATGGGTGATCAAGTTCTCGCGATTCTGGTAGTAGTGGTAGATGAGAGCGCGGTTCACGTCGGCGCGCCTGCCGATTTCGCTGATCGTGAAGTTGTCCAGGCCCTTCTCCGTGATGATCGCGGCGGTTGCCGCGAGAATCGCGCTACAGGTCGCTTCTCGATTGTGGGTTCTCGTCGGTGCGGTTGTCACAGGTCCGGGCCTCCCCTAATGCTGAACTTGTTACATTTTGATACATTTTGATATATCTGGACGCCGGTGTCAATTAGGCTGGGTAGGGGAGTCGCCGGGGCAGGCGGCCATGAGCTTTGGATCAGTCGTGCTCCCACCAGCGAAAACGCGCTGGGCTACCTCGCTCCCGATTCGGCGAAGACTGTGAGGCGGGCCCGCTTGCGCATTCTGACCTACTATTTGGTCGTTACGAGGTGGCCGCCCTCAGGTCGTACCCTTCCCAACGTGGGTGGATGAAGAACGCCAGCAGGAGCGGGAATGGGAGGAGCACGGAGAGGGTCAACGAGATCATCATCGGCGCAGTCATCATGCTCCATCCCACTAAGCGCAGTCCTATTCTTAGCCGGTCGCCGTATCGCCCGCCGCCGAGGGCGCCAGCGAGGAATACGAACATACCTACCAACATCAGACCAACTGCGAGCCAGGGGCCAACGAGGTCGTACGAGTACAGGACGAACAAGGCGCCGATCATCGCGGCCGGCACGACCAGCATCCCGACGGCGATTGCCCACCACTGCGTCAGCTGCCGGGCCGAAACTGCTGAGCCGAGAGACGGAGCCGCTGCGATGAAAATCCAAGCAACGATTGCGATGTGAAAGAACCAGATATCACGCCTCTAGCAGAGTATAACGTCAGGGGCGCGAGGAAGAGGCCATAGTGGTGCATGCTATCCAATGTGCGGGCGAGTCTGACTTGGTAAGCTTCGTCACAAATGCGGCCTATAGACGGCTGCTAGAATCAGTGATGTTGTGGTACGACTAAGCGATCTTCCTGGAACCGTGGGCGAGTTCCTCGGCAACATGCCGATGCCCGAGTTCGAGTCGACGCCGTGGGTAACGGCGCCGCCGCTGCGCGACGCGCGGGTGGCGATCGTCTCGACGGCCGGGCTGCACCGGCGGGACGACCGCAAGTTCCGGGGCGGCGCGAGCGATTACCGGCTGATCCCGGGCGACGTGGACTACGCCGATCTGGCGATGAGCCACGTGAGCGTGAACTTCGACCGGAGCGGCTTTCAGCAGGACGTGAACCTCGCGTTCCCGCTGGAGCGCCTGCACACGCTGGCCGCCAATGGCGAGATCGGCGAGGTGGCACAGTGGCACTACTCCTTCATGGGTGCGACGGCGCCTGAGCAGTTCCTTGAGTCCGGCGCGGAGGTCGGGCGGCTGCTGAAGGACGACGGCGTGTCGGCCGCCGTCCTGATCCCCATCTGACCGTTCTGCACGCGCGTCGTCGGCGCGCTGGCTCATTACATCGAAGCCGCGGGCGTCGCGACGACGAGCATCAGCCTGATCCGCGAGCACACAGCCAAGATCCATCCGCCCCGCGCGCTATGGGTGCCGTTCGAACTGGGCCGGCCGCTGGGTGCGCCTAACGACCCCGAGTTCCAGATGGACGTGCTGCGCATGACGCTCGGCTTGCTGGAGCGCGAGAGCGGGCCGGTGCTGGAGGACTACCCCCACGACGCGCCCGAGGGCGGGGGCGAGCCGTGGGCCTGCCCTGTCTCGCTGCCAGGAGTCGAGGCGGACGGCCAGGAGGCGCGCCTGCTGCGCGAGGTCGAGCTGCTGCAGCCGTGGTACGAGGAGGCGGTGCGGTCGCGCGGACGGACCGCGGTCGGGCTGAGCGGCGTCGAGGGCGTCGATACCATCGCGTCGTTCCTGGCGGGCTTTGTGTCTGGCGAGCCGGGCACGGCGCCGGAAGGCGCGAGCGAAGAGATGCCGCTGCTGCTGCGCTTCATGTCGGACGACATCAAGGCGTTCTATCTGGAGGCGGCGACCGCGCAGCCGGGCCGGAGCGCGACGTCGGTCGCGCTCAACGACTGGCTCTACAAAGAGACGGCGCTGGGCGCCGTGCTCTACGACCTGCGGGACAGGCTGGCGGCGTCCGAGGACCCGCGCGAGAAGGCCACGGCCGGCGGCCTGATCCCGCTGACCTACGCCCAACGGCCGTAAGGCCTGCCTAACTCTCTGCTTGGGCGAAGGTGAATGCGTACCCGCTGCCGTCCTCGATCGAGTTGGGCCGTGCCGCCCAGGCCGGGCCATCGCCGCCATAGTCTATATCGTGCAGACTGACGCCGTTAGAATCGAAAGGGGTTCTATCATCCCATTCGAGCATCGCCTGTAGCTTGAAGAAGTTCAGACTGGGAGTATACTGTTTATAGAGGGATACGGCGGCCAGTTGGCCTGATCGTGGCAGCCATGCTACAGGAATCATGCACGGAAAACACTCTATAAAATATCTGACTGGCCGGAAATGCGTTACCGTTCCGGACCGCGGGAAACTCTCTGCTGTGACAGTATGGCAGTGGTGTCGATGACGGCGCGGCAGAGCCACACGCGCCGGCCAGTAACGGGTGGGACTGCCATGCACGGCGGCGATGTTCCGGTAGACGTAGACACGCAGGTCCTTATCGATGTGTTCTCGAACATGCAGGTAGGCCTGGCTGTGTGGCGGCTGGAAGACATCCATGATGAGAATACGTT
>JADFRJ010000028.1 GCA_022561355.1 Chloroflexota bacterium
CAAGGAGACCGGAGCGACCGGCACGCTGCTGCTGACGCAACTGCGCAGCCCGTTCGGCATCGTGCGCCAGGAGGGTGAGCGCATCGTCGGCTTCGAGGAGAAGCCGCTGCTGCCGCACTGGGTGAGCGCCGGAGTCTACGTGTTGGAGCGCTCGTTCTTCGCGGACCTGCCGGACGTCGGCGACCACGAGGATGAGCTGTTCCCCAAGCTGGCCGCCGAAGGCCGTCTCTACGGCTTTCGTTCGGACGCTTACTGGAAGGCGATCGATACGGTGAAGGACCTCAACGACGCTGCGGACCAGCTCGCCGGTGCGGGGAGTGGCTCGTGAGCCACGACGTCCTCGACGACAGGGCTAGCCTCGAGCGGCTGGACCCGCACGGCATGCTGGCGCGCATCGAAGCGTTGCCGGAGCAGTGCGAGGAGGCCTGGCGGCGCGCTGGCGACCTGAGGCTGCCTGAGACGCACGCAGAGGCCCGAGACGTGGTCTTACTGGGTATGGGTGGCTCTGCCATCTCAGGCGACATCCTGCGGTCGCTAGCGGCGCTGACGGGCCGCAAGCCAGTCCAGGTCGTGCGTGGGTACGACATCCCCGCCTCGGTGGGGGAGGACACGCTCGTTGTGGCGTGCAGTCACAGCGGTAACACGGAGGAGACGCTATCCGCGTTCCAGCAAGCGCTAGACGTAGGCGCCAAGACGTTCGTGATCACGACCGGCGGCGAGATCGCGAAGCTGGCAGACGGAGCTGGCACCCCCGTGTTCCGCTACGAGTACGAAGGCGAGCCGCGTTCTTCCACCGGGCACCAACTGATGGCGCTGCTGGCGCTCGGCGGGAGAGCAGGGCTCGTGGAGTCTCAGGAGCAAGCCGTCTCCGAGGCGGTAACGCTGATGAAGAAGCAGCGTGCCGAGCTGGGCTTCGAATCGCCGCGCGACCAGAACCCCGCGAAACAGTTAGCGGAGCGGCTGCACGGGCGCTTGCCGGTCATCGTTGGGGCTGGCGTGCTGGACGTCGCGGCCTATCGCTGGAAGACGCAGATCAATGAGAATAGCAAGTCGTGGGCGTTGCATGAGACGCTGCCGGAACTGGACCACAACACTATAGTTGGCTTCGGGAAGCCCGACGTCTCGCGCCTCCACGCGGTGTTCCTGCGGCATGCGGGGCTCCACCCGCGGCTGCTGCTGCGCTACGAAGCGACAGGCGAGGCGCTCGACGATGCGGGCGTCTCACATGAGACGGTCGAGGCGCAAGGCACGAGCGCACTGGCGCAGGTGATGACGGCCATCTACTTCGGAGACCTGACGAGCTATTATCTGGCGCTGCTGAATGAAGTACAGCCGGCTACCGTCGAACCGATCGACACACTCAAGGCGAAACTAACAGAGCGTTAGGGAACCTCGGACGCGCATGCGGTGTATTCGTAGCGGAAGAGGAATCTGCAGATGGGGTATCGATTTCTTGGAATCGTGACAGTGCTGGTTCTCCTTGCGCTCAATACGAGCGGCGCGAGCGCGAAGCCGCCACGCTACATCATTACGGGTGGTGAGCTTGGCGCGTACGCGGCGCTTATCGAGCCCGTCGAAGGAGATCCGTTCTCAGTTCAACTTCCAGGACAGGATTCTCGTGCCACAGTAGCGCCGGCGCACACTCCTGGCCTTGTGTACAAAGTCTGGCAGCCATTCGGATACTTGGATCTCGTGCCGGTGCTGGATTACTATCCGGAGTCCGGCCTCATCCGAATGGAGTGGTCGGGCGACTGGTACCAGGCTGGTCGTTCAACTGTTGCACTGCTTAAGGACGTGCTAGACCACGCGTTGCAGAAGAAGGCAGCTGGAGAGCTTGAGGACAGCGTCATACGCGCCCAGCTACGCGACAAGCACTTCCCGGAGGCATCGTTTCTGCTGCGGCTCTATGCCGCGCCAGGCGAGGGCTACAACGTTCAGGGCTCGCGCGAGTGCATGCGTTGCACGCTCTTGTCAGGGCCAATCGAAACGTTCGTTATGGTCCACTTAGCCGAGGTCTTAGAAGGTCCGTTGGTCGGCCCGGCGCCCCAGGTGCCGCCGTATGCAATCGAATTCGAGGTGCTTGAGCCGCCTTCGGGTAGAGTCACAGGACTTCTGGGCATGTATCGCCCGCCGGAACTTGGCCGGCCGGGCCAGTTTTGGCTGGAGCACTACTCCCGCGACATACTGTATCGCGAAACAACCCCCGGCTTCGACGCGGTAATCGCCGAGGCTCTAGAACGCAACCAGTGGGACACTGCGCCTTCTGGCAGAGCGCACATCGATCCTGAGTCTGGTGGCAAGGTCTGGCTGTGGCTCTGGATCGGCGGAATGGTTGTGGCTGCGCTGTGTGTCGGCAGCGCGATCATCTACGGACGCAGCACAGCAAAGTGACAGAACGTTAGGGGACTAGCGCTTGGTGTACTGAGGGGCCTTGCGGGCGCGCTTCAGGCCGTACTTCTTACGCTCTTTGACACGCGCATCACGAGTCAAGTGGCCGGCTTTACGCAGGGCGCTGTGGTAGCTGTCGTCGTCGGCGGCGAGTAGCGCTCGCGCGATACCATGCTTGATAGCGTCGGCCCAACCAGAGATGCCTCCGCCCGCGACCTTCACCTGCACATGGAACTTGTCCGTGGTCTCGGTCAAGACGAGCGGCTGCATGATCCTGTGGCGATGATGAATGCGGGTGAACACTTCGTCTAGTGGCTTTTCGTTGACGATGTGATCGCCGGCGCCCGGGTAGAGGCGGACGCGGGCGACAGCGTTCTTGCGGCGTCCGGTGCCGTGGTAGTACTGCTCGTTCGTCATGCGGTGGCTTCGGCCTTCTCAGCCTCAGCCTGAGAGGGCTGAACCTCTTCCTTGCCCTTGCCGGCATTCACCTGAGCTTCGTGCGGATGTTCGGGGCCGGCGTAGACCTTCAGATGGCGGAGGATCTTTCGTCCCAAGCGGTTGTGCGGGATCATGCCCTTCACGGCTGCCTGGACAATGCGCTCCGGATGTCTCTCCAGCACACGCATGTAAGGGGTCTCTGTGAGGCCGCCGGGGTAGCCGGAGTGGCTGTAGTAGATCTTCTGGCGCGACTTAGCGCCCGTCACTCGCACCTTGTCGGCGTTGATGACGACCACGAAGTCGCCGTTGTCCATGTGCGGCGTGTAGGTAGGGCGGTACTTCCCGCGCAGGAGGTGCGTCACCTCGGTCGCGATGCGCCCCAACGTCCGGTCGGCCGCGTCAACGACGTGCCAGCGCACTTCTACGTCTTTCGAACTTAAGGAGTAGGTCTTCCTATTCATTTCGATTTGCTCCAAAAAGCCGGCGCATGCGCCGGCAGACCTCCTATGATAGCGCGTTTGCGTTCGTAAGATCGAGGCCCTGATAGGCGACTTCCTCCAAGCAGAGGCCGTGAGGCGGCGCGACAGGTCCCGCGGTGGCTAGTTCAGGCTTCGCCAGGAGGCTGCGGAAGGCATTGGGGGTGAGCTTGCCGCTCCCGACCTCGACAAGCGCGCCGACGGTGCGCCGGACCTGGTGCCGCAGGAAGGCGTTGGCCGTCATCTCGACGACCACAGCCGGCGGGTCGCGCACGATGTCGCAGCGCTGCACACAGCGGACGGTGGAGACGCCCTCGTCGCGGGTGAACGACGCGAAATCGTGCTCGCCGACGAGGGCCGACGCGGCGTCCCGCATCGCCTCGAGGTCGAGCGTACCCGGCACGTGCCAGGCGCGCGCGCGGGTGAGCGGAGAGCGTGAACGGGCGTTGTAGATGGTGTATCGATACGTGCGGGCGGTGGCGTGCCGTCGCGGGTCGAAATCGGCGTCGACTTCGTGCGCGCGGCGGACGGCGATGTCCTTAGGGAGCCAGGCGTTGAGGCCGGTCTCGAACACGGAGGTCTCAAGAATCGATGTGGTATCGAAGGCGGCCACTTGGCCTCGTGCGTGAACGCCGGCGTCCGTACGCCCGGCAAAGGCAGCGCGCGAGCGCTCTCCCGTCAGCTTCTCGATGGCGGTTTCCAGCGTGTCCTGGATGCTAGGGTCGCCCTTCTGAAGTTGGGAGCCATGGTAGGCGGCCCCGTCGTATTCGAGGAGGAGGGCGATGCGGCGTGTGGGCGGGAGCCCGTCACTCTTCGTCGTCGATCAGCTCGATTCGAGCCATGGGAGCGCCGTCGCCCCCGCGCGGGCCGAGCTTGAGAATGCGCGTGTAGCCGCCGTTGCGGTCGGCGTAGCGTGGCGCGAGTTCTTCGAAGACTTCAGCGACGAGGTCTTTATCGTTAAGGTACTTGAGCGCCTGGCGGCGAGCGTGAAGGCTGCCGTCCTTGCCCAGCGTGATCATCTTCTCGGCGGAGCGTCGGGTCTCCTTGGCCTTTGCCTCGGTCGTGCGGATCGACTCGTGGCGGAGCAGGTCCTTGACCAGGTTGCGCAGCAGCGCCTTGCGATGCCCGCTGGGCCGGCTGAGCTTGTTGTAGCCTAGGCGATGTCGCATCAGAGAATCCTACCCCTTCTCGTCGGCCGTCTCTAGCAGCTCGGACGGGTCTTCGCCAGCCTCTTGCAGCGCCTGGATCAGGGCAGCGCCGAGCGGGCTGACGTTCTCGCCCCCATCGACGAGCGCATCAGGGCTGGCGTCCTCGGTCTCGGCTTGCTCCTGGATGTAGCCGAGTTCACTGAGCTTGGCCTTTAGTTCGTCGTATGACTTCTGGCCGAAGTTGCGGAGGGTGAGCAGCTCGTCCTCACTCTTTTCGAGGACCTGGCCGACGGTCATCAGGCCGCTGCGCTTCAGGCAGTTGTAAGCCCGTACCGAGAGGTCCAGCTCCTCAATTGGGGTGTTGTACTTGTCGGGCTCAAGCGCGACACCCCGGCCGACACCGTGTTCGACCACGGCTGGCTCAGGCTTCCCAAGCTGGGAGAAGATGACCAGTTCGTCGCGCAGGATGTCGGCGCCCTGGCTGACGGCGTCTGAGGCCGTCATGGTGCCGTCCGTCCAAACTTCGAGGATCAGCTTGTCGTAGTTCGTCATCGGGCCCACGCGGGTGTGCTCCACGTGGTAGTTCACCTTGCGTACCGGGCTGAAGATCGCATCAACTGGGATGACGCCGATGGGCAGCCCGTCCGAGAGGTCGGCGGGGAGATAGCCGCGCCCGCGCTCCACGGTGAACTCGACCGTGAGCTGTGCGTCGTCGGAATCGAGCGTGGCGAGGTAGAGTTCTGGGTTGACGATCTCGTAGTCGGCGGCCACCTGGATATCGCTCGCGTGGACCTCGCCGGGGCCGCGCGCCTCCAGATACAGCTTGCCCGGCCGCTCTGAAAGCGGGCGCAGCCTGATCTCCTTGAACTTCAGGAGCAACTCCATGGTGTCTTCCCTGACGCCCTTGATGGTCGAGAACTCATGCACGACCTCTTCGATGCGGATCGACGTGATCGCCGCTCCCGGCAGAGAGCCTAGCAGGGCGCGCCGCATCGAGTTCCCCAGCGTGATGCCGAAGCCCGCGGCGAGCGGTTCAGCAATGAGGCGAGCGTATGACTCGGTCTCTTCATCGACCGTGATGCTCGGCGCCTCCGGCTCGATGACCGTGAGGCTGGCCGGGTCCGTGGTTTCAAAGCTAGCGACGTTCATGTACTGCCTTCCCCTAACGCGAGTAGTACTCGACGATAACTGCTGGGTCGAACTTAGCGCCTACCTGCGCGACGTCCGGTTGGGCGATGACGCGGCCGGCCATCGTGGCCGCGTCGACGCCGAGCCAGTCCGGGATCTCTTTCCCCTGCATGGACTCTTGCATGACCTTGATCAGTTCGCTGCGCTTTCCTTTTGCCGACCAGGTAATCTCATCGCCAATCTTGGCGGCGCAAGACGGGATGTCCGTCAACCGGCCGTTCAAGTTGATGTGGCCGTGGCGGACGATCTGGCGCGCCTGAGCGCGCGAGTCGGCAAACCCGAGGCGGAAGACGACATTGTCCAGACGGCCTTCCAGCAGACGGACGAGCGTATCGCCGGTGACGCCGGTGCGGCGTAGGGCTTCCTTGTAGTAGCGGCGAAACTGCTTCTCCAAGACGCCGTAGGTAGCGCGGGCCCGCTGTTTGTGCTGAAGCTGGAGGGCGCGGTCAGATACGCGCCGGCGACGCATGCCAAACTTCTTGGTTTGACCAGGCGGGTTGGGACGCCGCTCAAACGCGCATTTGGGGCCCATGCAGCGGTCACCCTTGAGATAAAGCTTGTCGCCGTATCGGCGGCAAAGCCGGCAGACGGCACCCGTATATCGGGCCATGTAAGTTCCTCCTAGACTCTACGCCGCTTACGCGCCCGACAGCCGTTGTGCGGCATGGGAGTCACGTCGCGAATGCTGAGAATCGCTAGGCCGGCCGCTTGAAGTGCGCGGATGGCCGCTTCCCGGCCGGAGCCGGGTCCTTTCACGCTGACGTCCACTTGGCGCATGCCGTTGTCCATGGCTTTGCGGGCGACGCGCTCAGCGGCCTGCCCGGCCGCGAAGGGTGTTGACTTGCGGGAGCCTTTGAAGCCGACGGTACCAGCGCTCCCAGATGCTATTACGTTGCCGTTCGGATCGGTCAGCGTGATCAGTGTGTTATTGAAAGTCGACTGGATGTACGCCCGTCCCTTGGGGACAGACTTCCGTTCTTTTCGTCGCGATCCGGTACCCATCTGTAGCTCCTTGCCAGCCTACTTCTTGGAAAGCGTCTTCTTCCTGCCTGCGATGGGCCTGCCGGGACCCTTGCGGCTGCGGGCGTTGGTCTTTGTGCGCTGGCCACGAACCGGCAAATTGCGCCGGTGGCGAATGCCTCGATAGCAATTGATCTCGATCAGCCGCTGGATATTTTGGCGCACCTGCCTTCGCAGGTCTCCCTCGACCGTGTAGGTCTTGTCGATCACTTCGCGGATGCGCGTGACCTGGTCATCGGCAAGTTCATTCGTTTTCGTGTTGCCATCGACCTTCGCTTGCTCGCAGATCTTGGCCGCCGTAGTCGTGCCAATGCCGAAGATGTAACGCAGCGATACGTCGATACGCTTGTCGCGGGGGACATCAATGCCGGCAATACGTGCCATCGGTGTTGCTCCTTAGCCCTGGCGCTGCTTATGGCGCGGATTCTGGCAGATTACGCGGACGATGCCTCGCCTGCGGACGATCTTGCAGTTATCGCAACGCTTCTTGACGGATGCTTGTACTTTCATCTGCTCTCTCTATCGGAACCTGTACGTGATGCGCCCGCGGCTCAGGTCGTAAGGCGACAGTTCGATGAGGACCCGGTCGCCGGGGACGATCTTGATGTAGTTCATGCGCATCTTGCCGGAGATGTGCGCGAGCACCTCATGGCCGTTCGCAAGGTCGATCCGGAACATGGCGTTGCGGAGCGGTAGCTTGACGATGCCTTCGACCTCGATCGCTTCCTTCTTCTTCCTGCCAGAGGCAGGCTTCTTCTGGCCTGTCGCGACTGCGGCTTTTGCGTTCGCCTTCTTGCTGGCGTTGCTCTTCGGCATCTAGCGCCGCACCTTCGCTGGCTCGGCCAGGGTAGCGGCCAGTTCGCGCTCGTCGCTCCGCAGCGTCAGCACAACAGGGCCTTCTTCTGTGATGGCGATGGTGTGCTCAAAGTGAGCCGACAGGCTGCCGTCCAGCGTGCTGACGGTCCAGTTGTCGTCGTGTTGCTTCGTATGGCAGTCTCCCATGTTCACCATTGGCTCCAGCGCCAGTACCATGCCCTTCTGCAAGAGCGGGCCCCGGCCTGGAGGGCCGAAGTTTGGCACTTGCGGGTCTTCGTGCATCGCACGCCCGATTCCGTGACCGACGTACTCGCGCACTAAGGAATACCCTTCCGGCTCCGCGCATGTCTGGATCGCGTGTGAGATGTCGCTGAGCCGTGCGCCTGGCCTTGCGGCCTGGATACCTGCCCAGAGGGAGCGACGGGTTGTGTCGATCAGGCGTTGCTCTTCTTGTCCGATCGTGCCCACACCCACTGTCAGCGCTGAATCCGCGACGAACCCCTTGTGGGTCAGTCCTAGATCGATACCGACGATGTCTCCGTTCTGCAACTCGCGACCACTCGGTATGCCGTGGACGATCTCATCATTCACAGACACACAGACATGCGCCGGAAATCCATGGTATCCAAGAAACGTGGGTACCACATCCCGGCGGATGTATTCTTCCTTCACGATTGTATCAAGATCACTGATGATAGTGCCAGGGTGAATTTCAGCCGTCAGAAGCTCCAGCACTTCGGCCAGTATCCGGCCGCCTTCGTGCATGATGGCGATCTCTTCGTCGGACTTGATGATAATCGGCATCTGCTAGTTGCTCACCCCCGCCGTCGCTCTCTCGATCGCGGCCAGCAGGTCCTTGGTGACCTCCTCTGGCGCTCGCGCACCGTCGATGTCGACGAGTTTGCCTCGTTCGCGGTAGTAGTCCAGCATCTCGGCCGGAGGGCGCTGCTTTTCGAGCCGTGCGCGAACGACGTCAGGCCTGTCATCGTCGCGCTGGTGTAGCTCGCTGCCGCACTTGTCGCAGGCCCGCTCTTGTTTGGGAGGATGCGTCTGTTCGTGGTAGATCGCTCCGCAGCTAGGACAGAGCCAGCGGCCGCTCAAGCGCCGCACGATCTCGTCGTCCGGCGCTGTGATGTGGAGCGCGGTATCGACCTCGCTACCCTTGGCGGCCAACGCTTCGTCGAGCGCTCGCGCTTGCTGGAGCGTACGCGGGAAGCCATCGAAGATTGCGCCGCCCTGCGCGTCCGGCTGTTCGATGCGTTCTAACAACATGCTGATGGTCACTTCGTCTGGGACGAGGTCACCGCGGTCCATATAGGCCTTGGCGCGAACGCCCAGCTCGGTCCCCCGTTTGACGGCTTCGCGGAAGAGATCGCCGGTCGCGATGTGCAGCGCGTTCAGCTGATCGGCGATCAGTTTCGCCTGCGTGCCTTTTCCGGTACCCGGCGGACCGAGCAGGATCAGATTCATGCCTTCCTTTATGTCTGATACGCGCGCAACCGCGCACGCTGGAGAGGGGGTTAGCGAATGAAGCCCTCGTAGTTGCGCATCATTAGCTGCGATTCAAGCTGGCGCATTGTATCGAGCACCACACCGACCATGATGAGAAGACCGGTACCGCTCAACGTCAATGAGTTGACGTTCTGGAAGCCGGTGACGACGTAGGGCAGCAGGTAGGGGACCACTGCGATGAATCCCAAGAAGATGGCGCCCCCCCACGTAATGCGCACGAGTACACGCATGATGTATTCGGCGGTGGGGCGGCCCGGCCTGATGCCGGGCACGAAGCCGCCGTTTTTCTGGAGGTTCTCAGCCATGTTCTGCTGCTGGAAAATGACGAGCGTGTAGAAGAACGTGAAGACCATCACCAAGACGAAGATGGTAAGGATAAAGACCGGCGACACAACGGCGCCCGTTGGCCCGAACCAGTTGACGACGGCGTCCGCGAAGTTGACGACCCACGGCGTGGTGGTCTGGTTGCGCACGAAGTCGGCGGCGACCGGAGGGAAGATCACGATCGAGAAGGCGAAGATCAGCGGGATCATGCCTGCGGAGTTCACACGGAGCGGGATATGGCTCTGCCCTGACTGCCGGTACATGCGGCCGGATTTGAAGACGCTGCGGGCATATTGAACGGGGATGCGCCGCTGCGCCTCCTGGACGAACACGATCGCGGCGAGCACGGCAACGCCAATGACAATCATCGCGGCGATACTGAACCAGCCGACGTTCTGGCTGACGATCTGTGGGAAGAGCGTGGGCAACCCGGCGACGATGCCGCCGAAGATGATCAGCGAGATGCCGTTGCCGATGCCGTTCTCCGTGATGATCTCCCCGAGCCAGACCAGGAACATCGTGCCGGCCATCATTGAGATGACGGCCGAAATGGTCGGCAGGGCTTCCGGGCCGGTGAAGCCGATGCCGCTGATGGCGCCTGACTGCTCCAGGATGACGAGCTGGGCGTACCCCTGAACGATGGACATGGGTACGGCGGCGTAGTGCGTGTAGAGCTGGATCCGATTGCGGCCCGACTCACCCTCGCGAGAGAGCGCCTGCAGGCTGGGCACGATGGGTACCAGCAGGTTCATGATAATCTGGGCTGTGATGAACGGGTACACGCCCAGGGCCGCCACGCTCAGGTTACGCAGCGCGCCGCCGCTGAACAGGTTGAACAGACCGAGCAGGGCGTTGTTATCGAACGCCTGCTCTAGGAGTGCCCGGTCGACGCCCGGAATAGGGACGTGAGCTACAAACCGGAAGACGACGAGCAGCCCGAGCGTAATAAAGAGCTTTTTCCGGATGTCCGGCTGCTGGAACGCATCAATGACCGCTTGCAAGAGCCGCGGCCGAGGGACCTGCTGCTGCCGGGCTGTCCTACTTGCCATCTGGCTCCTCGTCCTGGCTGGCCATCTCTGATTCGCTCGCTTCGTCCTCAGATGCTTCGTCCGTTGATGTGGCCTCTTCGTCTGAGGAGTCCTCGGCGGTGGCTTTCGCCTCAGGCGCGGCGCTCTTCTTCTTGCCGCGCTGGCGCTTCTGCTCTGGGTCCTTGCGTGGCGTTAACTCTTCTACGGTGCCGCCCGCAGCTTCGATCTTTGCGCGCGCTGATGCCGACACGCGGTGAACCCGTACGGTCACGGGGCCGCTGAGATCGCCGTCCGCGAGGATCTTGATTGGCTTCTTAAGCGAGCGAATGATGCCCGCATCGCGAAGCGATTCTGGTGTTACCTGGTCGCCGTCCACGCGGGCGAGGTCATTGAGACTTATCGGGACGTACTCCACGCGAAACGGATTGCGAAAGCCGCGCCGGTGGGGCAGGCGGCGTATGAGCGGCGTCTGGCCGCCTTCGAAAAAGGGGCGGGTTTTGTACCCTGAGCGCGACTGCTGGCCCTTGACGCCGCGGCCGGAGTAGGTGCCGTGGCCGCTGGCGTTGCCGCGCCCAACGCGCCTGCGATTCTTCTTGGCGCCCCGGGGGGGCCGAAGTTCATGCTGCTGCACAGCTAGTCCTCAGTCTCCTCGACAGATACTAAATGATGCACTTTCTTTATCATACCACGCAATGAAGGCGAGTCACCAAGCTCAACCGTGTGGCCCAAGCGGCGAAGGCCGAGAGCGCGTACAGTGCGCTTTTGGTCGAACCTGCGCCCGATCGTACTCTTTACCCAGGTGATGCGCAGCTTAGCCATTCGGTTCCTCCGTAGGCCCGGTCTCCACAGCTGGCGTGGGCTCCGCGGGCGCGGCCTCATCCGTGGCCGGTGCTCCCGCCGCCGGTACGTCCGCGGGTGCTGGTTGCTCATCCGGCTTAGGCGCGGCCTGGACGCTGGCCCTGCGGCGGGCGACGACCTCTGCGGGCATGCGCAGGCTCGCCAGGCCCTGAATCGTTGCCTTGACGATGTTGATCGGGTTGTTGCTCCCGAGCGATTTCGTGAGGATGTCGCGAATGCCCGCCGCCTCGACGACGGCGCGTACACCACCGCCGGCAATGACGCCGGTACCTGCGGAGGCGGGCTTCATGAGCACCTTTGCGGCGCCGAATTTAGCGAATACTTCGTGCGGGATCGTCGCGTCCTGCATCGTGATCTTGATCAAGCTGCGGCGGGCGATGCTTGCGCCCTTGCGGATGGCTTCTGGCACTTCATGCGCTTTGCCCAGGCCGGCGCCGACACCGCCCTGGCCGTCACCAACAACGACAACAGCGCTGAAGTTGAAGCGGCGGCCGCCCTTCACAACTTTGGAAATCCGGTTGATGTAGAGGACGTTCTCGGTCAGTTCCGGTTCCTGGTCCCCGCCGAAATTCTCTCCTTGAGGTTGGCGTTGTGTCACGATAGTGCTCCTTAGAATTTCAGGCCGGCTTCGCGGGCGCCCGTCGCGAGCGCTTTCACGCGGCCGTGGAACTGATAGCCACCACGGTCGAAGACGACGGTGCTGACGCCTTGCTCTTTCGCACGCTTGCCAATCAGCTCACCAACGAGCTTGGCGACATCGCTCTTCTGCTTGCCTTTAGCCTCACCACGCGCGCCGGCCTCCACATCGGACGCGGCGGCTATCGTATGGCCACGGTCGTCGTCGATGACCTGCGCGTAGATGTGCGTGAGGCTGCGATACACGCACAGTCTCGGCTTCTCGCCTGTTCCGTGTACGCGCTTGCGTACCCGGAGATGGCGTCGGAGACGGGCGGCGTGGGCGGTCTTGGATCGTTTCATTATTGCATCATCGCCTTACCGGCCTTGCCGGCCTTCCGGCGAACATGCTCGCCTTCATAGCGGATGCCTTTGCCCTTGTAGGGCTCCGGTGGCCTAACGTGGCGGATCTCAGCGGCTATCTGGCCAACCTGCTCCTTGTCGCTGCCGCTAATGATGATCCTGTCGTTCCCTTCGATCTCGAACGTGATGCCGTTCGGCGCCTCAACGTCCACGGGGTGCGAGAAGCCGACGGCGAGCTGGATGTTCTTGCCCAGCAGTTGTACCCGGTAGCCGACACCATGCATCTCCAGCGTCTTCTTGAAGCCCGTTTCTACGCCGATGACCATGTTGGCCAGCAGGGAGCGTGTGAGCCCGTGCAGCGCCCGATGGTTGGGCCGATCACTCGGCCTAGTCACGACGATTTCGCCATGATCCAGCACAACGCGCATATCCGGGTGCACCTCTCGGTGGAGTTCACCATTCTTGCCCTTGATCGTGACCGAAAGGCCGTCGATTGTTACGTCGACGCCGGACGGTATGGGAATCGGCTGTTTTCCTATTCGCGACATCTCGACCTACCAGACGTAACAGAGCACCTCGCCACCCGTTTTCTGACGCCAGGCCTGTTGTCCGGCCATGATGCCCTTGGGCGTCGAAAGGATGGCAATGCCCAGCCCGTTGAATACGCGAGGGATCTCTCGCTTCTGTACGTAGACACGCAGGCCGGGGCGGCTAACCCGCTTGAGGCCCGTCAGCAGTGGCTCTTTGTTCCCCGTGTAGTTCAATTGTACGCGGAAGAATCGCCGGGGACCTTCCTCGAACGAATCGTAGTCGCGGATGAAGCCCTCGTCCTTGAGGACCTTGGCGATAGCCAGCTTCATCTTGGAAGCGGGGATCGTGACGTGTTCGTGCCGCACCGCAACGGCGTTGCGGATGCGGGTGAGCATGTCAGCGATTGGATCCGTCATCGTCATCGCGCTAACCCCCTTACCAACTCGACTTCTTTACGCCAGGCAGCTTGCCCTGGAGGGCGAGCGTGCGGAAGCAAATGCGGCAGAGCAAAAAGTAGCGCATGACGGCGCGCGGCCTGCCGCATTGCTGACAGCGCCGAATTTTGCGTGTCGAGAATTTTGGTGGCCGTTTGGCCTTCTCTACGAGCGCCTTCCTCGCCATGTTGCCTCCTAAGTTCCTTTGCTGAAGGGCATGCCCAACAGCTCCAGCAGCCGCATTCCCTCTTCGTCCGTGCGGGCTGTTGACACGATGTTGATCTGCATTCCTCGCACCCGGTCGATCTTATCGTAATCGATCTCAGGGAAGATCAATTGCTCTTGCACGCCGAGGCTGAAGTTGCCACGGCCGTCGAAGGACTTTGGTGAAACGCCCCTGAAGTCGCGGATGCGGGGGAGTGTGGCATTCAGTAGCCGGTCTAGGAACTCCCACATCTGTTTGCCTCGCATGGTGACCATCACGCCGATGGGGTTGCCTTCGCGGATCTTGAAGTTCGCGATCGAGCGGCGGGCGCGTGTGATGATGGGCTTCTGGCCCGTGATCGTGGAGATGTCGAGGGAGGCCGCGTCCAGCACCTTTGCGTCTTGGAGCGCCTCGCCTAGGCCGATGTTGATGACGATCTTCACGAGTCGCGGCGCCTGCATCTTGTTCGGGAAGCTAAACTCCTCGATCAGGGCGGGGGCGACCTCTTCGCGGTAGCGCTGCTTCAGTCTCGGTTCCATCTAGTCGATGTCCTGTCCGCACGACTTGCAGACGCGCACTTTCACGCCGTCCGTCCGTACGCGGAAGCTCACGCGCACCGGCTGTTCGCAGGCGCGGCAGACGAGCTTAACGTTGGATGTGTGAATCGGCGCTTCCTTCTCGATAATGCCTGCCGGCGTGCGCTCGTCCTGCTGTCGCTGGTGGCGCTTCACCATGTTGATGCCAGTTACCAGGATGCGGCTCTTTGCCGTATCCACCTCGTGGACTTGGCCTTGCTTGCCGCGTTCCCTGCCGCGGATGACGTAGACCGTGTCGTCGCGCCTGATCCGCTGCATCATACGACCTCCGGGGCGAGCGAAATGATCTTCATGAACTTGTGGTCGCGCAACTCTCGCGCGACTGGCCCGAAGATGCGCGTGCCCAGCGGGTTCTCTTCGTCCTCGAGAACGACGGCGGCGTTCTCGTCGAACTTGATCGACGAGCCGTCCGGGCGCTGCCAGCCCTTGACCGTGCGTACCACGACGGCCCTGACAACATCGCCCTTCTTGATTGCCGATCCGGGCTGAGCCACTTTGACTGAGGCCATGAACACGTCACCCACGCGGGCGTAACGCTTGCGGGTCCCGCCGAGCACCTGGATGCACATGATCTGGCGTGCGCCGGAGTTGTCCGCGACTGTCAACCGGGTGTACTTCTGGATCACGCTTTGTCGTCCTCATCTTCCGCTGGCTTTGCCTCATCAGAAGCGGGTTCCTCGGAACTCGCCTCGACGGCAGTTTCATCTTCGGTACCGGTCTCTTCCGGTGTTTCGTCGCTGGCGGGCTCGTCTTGGGCGGCGGCTTCTTCGACCGCTGCGGATGCCTCAGGCTCCTCAGCTTCGGTCTCTTCCGGTGTTTCGTCGCTGGCGGGCTCGTCTTGGGCGGCGGCTTCTTCGACCGCTGCGGATGCCTCAGATTCCTCAGCTTCGGTTTCTCCGGGTTTCTCGTCGCTGGCGGGCTCGTCTTCTGCGACGGCTTCGCTTGCTTCCGCCTCAGGTGCTTCTACAGCTTCCTGTCCGTCATCCTCCTTGCGAGGTGGCGGAGGAGCAGGCGTTTCCACCTGACGCTGCATGGAGAGGTATTCGCTATCAATCTCGCGAGGAGCGATGTCGGCCACCTCGCCCCGCCGGAGTACCTCGGCGACGCGCCAGCGCTTGTTACGCGAGTACGGCCGCGTCTCCTCGATGAGGACCGTGTCGCCGGGCTTAGCGTCGCCCTCGTCGTGCGCGAGGTAGCGCTTGCTCCGCCGGATAACCTTCTTATAGAGGCGGTGCCTAGTGGTGGTCTGCACCATCACAACGACGGTCTTGTCCATCTTGTCGCTCATGACGCGGCCAGTCATCGTCTTCCGTTGTCCCTCTGCCACCTACTCCTCCTCCTCCTCCTCGGGCTGAACCGCCGCTTCGTGAAGTGCAGCGAGTTCGCGCTCGCGTTGGATCGTCTTAATCTGCGCCAGCTTGGTCCTCACCTTACGCGGCTGCGCGGTGTTCGCGAGCTGGCGTGTGGTGAGCTGGAGCCGGGTCGTGAAGAGTTCGCGATAGGTCTCCTCGAGTTCCTTCGCTAGGTCCTCGTCGGAGAGTTCGCGTAGCTCGGCAACTTGTTGCTTCGCTGGCATCCCTACAACTCCTGGTGTTCTCGATTGACGAATCGCGTCTTCACAGGCAGTTTGTGCGCGGCGAGGCGCATCGCCTCGCGCGCCAGCTCCTCACGGACACCGGCGACTTCAAACAGCATACGGCCACGCCTGACCACGGATACCCAGAACTCGACTGGGCCCTTGCCCTTCCCCTGGCGGGTCTCTGCGGGCTTCTTGGAGACTGGCTTGTCCGGGAAGATCCTGATCCAGACCTTGCCTCCACGGCGCAACTCGTGCGTGATCGCGCGCCTAGCGGCCTCGATCTGGCGGGCGGTGACCCAGGCGTTGTCCAGCGACTGCAGGCCGAACTGGCCGAACGAGACCTTGTTGCCGGTGTTTGCCATGCCTCTGCGGCGGCCTCGGTGCGCCTTGCGCCACGTTGTCCTCTTCGGTTGCA
>JADFRJ010000229.1 GCA_022561355.1 Chloroflexota bacterium
ATCGCCGCGCAGGACGGTCCCGCCACCCAGAGCCCCAGCTCAACAACACGAATCCCCTCCAGCGGTCCGGACATAGCTTCCTCCCTAGCATGCAATCGTGTGTGCGGCTGAGTATAGCAGCAGCCAACTAGTCAGCTATGCCGGGTCAGGCTGTTAGGGCTTAGCGGGCAGCCTCAACGGTAACGGGTCCAGTCTTTAAGAATTCTGCATCACCGTAAGTACTTATAATTGACTATGCCAGCCAGCCAATCCGGCATAACAACACTGTTAGACTAAGGCTGTCAGTCAGGAGACAGCCTGCCTGGCAGCTCCGGGCAGAGAGGAATCGCGGATGGCGAACAGCGAAGACAGTACCTCCAGAGAGAACGCGGCAGAGCCGGCCGGAACTCCCGCTGGCTCCTCGGAAGCGGGAGGCGTGCTGCCCTTAGGCGAAGATCTCTACCAAGCGCTCTTCTTGGCACACCCGGACGGCGTCGTTCTGACAGTTGAAGGTCGGATCGCGCTTGTCAACGATCGCTTTGCGGAGATGAGCGGCTACTCGATCGAAGAAGCCATCGGCATGGTCCCGAGCGATATGAATTCCCCGGAGGAGCGCGAGCGCGCCGACGCCCGCGTGCGGGCGATCACCGCGGGTAGCCCGGAACCCCCGGCCGAATTTTCCCTGTTGTGCAAGGATGGGCGCTCCCTGCTCGTCGACGCCCACTCCAAAGCGATCCAGCACGAGGGCAAGCCAGCCATCCTCACCGTTGTCCGCGACATCTCTCAGCAACGGCTGGCGGAGGAAGCGCGACAGGCCAGCGAGGAACGCTATAGGACTCTGTATGAGCTAGCGAGCGACGCCTTCCTCAACGTCCTTCCTGACGGCGAAATCGTCGACGCGAACATCGCGGCGGCGGAACTGCTGGGATACACGGTGGACGAACTCAAAGGATTGACCGGGCGCGACGACATCATGGCCCCCGAGGTCATCGAGGAAACCGAACAAGCGTGGAGAGAGCAGCTCGAGGAGCGTGGCCAGTTCTTGGTCGACACGCTATGGGTGCGAAAGGACGGAACACGCGTACCGGTTGCCGTAAGCGGAAAGCCGCTCATGGTGGGAGACCAAGAACAGCTCCAGCTGATTGGCCGGGACATCACCGAACGGAAGCAGGCTGAAGAGGCGCTGCGGGAGAGCGAGGCCACAAACCGCGCCCTCTTGACGGCGATGCCCGACATGATCTTCCGGCTGGCCCGCGATGGCACGTACACGGGCTTCGTGCCCGGAGCGGCTGCGAGTCCCGTCGTCGCGCCTAACGAATTCATCGGCCGGAACGTGCGTGAAATCCTACCTGGCGTAGCCGATGAAATCCTGCGGGCCATTGAACAAGCGCTGGAGAGCCGTGACACGCAGACCATAAGCTACGACGTCGCCTTCGATGATGGACCGCGCTCCTTCGAGACGCGGATCAACGTTTGTGGCAACGACGAAGTGCTCGCAATCGTCCGGGACGTCACGAAAGAAAAGCAGGCTGAAGAGGCGCTGCGAGCGCTCGAACAAGAACGGTTCCGCCGTCTGCTAGAAGTAGCGCCGGACGGCATCGTGATCGTCGATGGCGCTGGCGTCATCGAGACGGTCAATGCGCGGACGGAAGAGCTGTTCGGCTACGGCCTGAAGGAGCTGATTGGCAGGCCGGTAGAGCTGCTCATTCCTGAGCGCTATCACGAGCGCCATCTAACGCACCGCCAGGCATATGCGACCGCGCCCAGCGCCCGCACCATGGGGTCAGAGATAGACCTCCACGGGCTGCGCAAAGACGGGAGCGAATTCCCTGTGGACATCAGCCTCAACGCGTTGCGGACGGACGCAGGGACCAGCATCATCGCTTCCATCCGCGACATCACCGACCGGAAACGGGCCGAAGATGCGCTGCGTGAGAGCGAGGCGCGTTTCTCCACGGCGTTCCACGACAACCCCGTGCCCGTCGCGATCACCAGAGTGTCAGACGGCAAGCTGATCGACCTGAACGATGCGTTCTTGCGTATGACCGGATATCGCCGGGCAGAAGTCATCGGTCGCACGTCTGCCGAGATTGGCATACTCGTGAACCCCAGTGTGCGTGACGAATTAGTAGCAGCAGTCCGCGAACGCGGAACGGTTCGAGATTTTCCAGTGCAGATCAAGAAGAAGACGGGCGAGCTGTTGGACGTGCTAACGACGGTGACGCAGATCGAGCTTGAAGGCGAGCCTTGCCTCCTGACTACGAACGTCGACATCACGAAACGCAAGCGCCTCGAAGAGGAGCTACAGGAGATGCGCGACGACCTGGAAAGCAAGATCGAGCGCCGGATGGAGAGCGGTAATCCATACAAACTCACCTTCCGCGAGTTCACCGTCCTCCACCTGATCGCTGACGGCAAGGCCGACAAAGAGATCGCGGCCGAGCTGGGAATCAGCATCTACACGGTCCACCGGCACGTGAGCCACATTCTGGCCAAGATGGACTCCCCCTCCAGGACGGAAGCGGGAACGCGGGCGCTCCGCGAAGGGCTGCTGGAGTAGGTAGCACTCAACAGCAGGTCCGCGCACATTCCGCTAGAATACGCCCACCATGGAGCCGCGCATCCAGTACGCGAAGACAAGCGATGGTGTCAGCATTGCTTACGCGTCCATTGGCGAAGGGCCACCCCTAGTGGTGATGCCCGCGCTTTGGGAGCAGTTCTCCCTCACTTGGGAGATGGAGGAGTGGCGAGACTTCCTCGCTCGCCTTGGCCGTGGGCGGCGTCTGGTGCAGTATGACCGTCGCGGGTTCGGCCTATCGGAACGAGACGTGGACGAATTTTCGGTCGAACATGCGGTCACCGATCTTGAGGCTGTGTTTCAGGCGCTGCAATTGCGCTCGGCGGCCCTATTCGCCAGCACGTTAGCTGGGCCTGCCGCAATCTCGTACGCAGTAGAATATCCGCGCAACGTCAGCCATCTCATCTTGTTCGGCACATTCAGCCGCGGTAGCGACGTGAGATCGCAGACCGAATCTGACGCGCTTGCAACACTTAGCAGGACGGATTGGCACGCAGCCTCGCAGCTATTCGCCGATACATCGACTCGCGACGAGTATGCCGAAGCAGGACTGGCGTTTGCTCGACATTGGCGGGAATCTGCCACCGGTGAAGCGGCCGCCCGGTTGCTTGCGCTGGAACCTGATGTCCGCGCGCTACTGCCGAAGGTGAAGGCTCCCGCATTGATACTGCATAGGCGCGGTGATGCCGCAATTCCCATGAGCGCCGGACAGGCGATCGCGGCGGGGATACCGAACGCGCAGTTCATTCCGTTAGAGGGCGAGGTTCACGCGTACATGTTAGGACGAACCGAACCGATCCTAGCAGCAATTGACGAGTTCTTGAACGCCGAAGTGCCGTCCCAAAGAGTGGTTGAATCGGCTCAACCGAGTTCGGATGTTCTAACCATCCTCTTCACCGACATGGAAGGCTCCACCACCCTCGCCGATCGGCTCGGCGACGACGCCGCGCAAGACGTGCGCCGAGCTCACAACGAGATCGTGAGAGCGGCGCTCAGCGCTAACGCGGGCACCGAGATCAAGCACACGGGCGACGGCATCATGGCGAGCTTTGCTACCGCGTCGTCCGCGCTCGACAGCGCGATCGCAATCCAGCGTGGCGTCGCGGCGCACAAGCAGGCGAATCCGGAGTCCCCGCTCGCGGTCTACGTCGGGCTGAACGCCGGCGAGCCGATTGCCGAGGGCGACCCAGAGGGTCGCATCGATCTCTTCGGCACGTCAGTTAACCTCGCCGCCCGCATCTGCGATCATGCGGAGGCCGGACAGATCCTTGCCGCGAACGTCGTGCGCGAGCTAGCGGCGGGCAAGCAGTTCTTGTTCTCCGACCTCGGCGAGACTGAGCTGCGCGGCTTCGAGGACCCGATCAAGCTCTGGGAGCTACGCTGGGAGGAACAGGACTGATGGAGCAGCAGATTCGCTTCTGTACCACCTCGGACGGCGTCCGGATAGCCTACGCCACGGCGGGCCAGGGGCCGCCGCTTGTGATCGTCCCTAGCTGGCTGAGCCACCT
>JADFRJ010000230.1 GCA_022561355.1 Chloroflexota bacterium
TGCCTAGCTTCCCCCGGCGCGAAGCCGCCTAGGCCGCTACGTGAAGAGGGGCGCCATCGAGCGCCGCTCGACCAGCGCCTGCATCTCGGAGTCGCTCGGTGTGTCGCTCGCGCGTGACGCCGCGTCGAACACTCTCGGCAGCAGCGACATGTCCGCGGCCGTGTTGAGGAACACGTTCGGCCGGCCCAATACCCAGTGCACGGCAAGATCGATATCGGCCTGATCGGAGAGCGGTTCGTACCAGGTGTCGTGCGTGTGTTCGCGCTCATCCCAAGGCCGGAGCGTAATCCCCTTGATCGTCTGCATGGCTACCCCGCGCTCGGCGCACACAGCCGCCAGCGCCTCGAAGTCGCTCGCGTATTGAGCGTTCTGCATCATCGGCACGTTGTAGGGGAGCAGGACAGAGTCGAACGGAAATCGCTCCAGGCTGCGCAAGTGCATCGCCGCGACGGTAATGCCGTGGCCCGTCACCCCAATGAAGCGCACAAGCCCCTGCTCACGGGCCTCCACGGCGGCCTCCAGGGCGCCGCCGGGGCCGAGGGCCGTCTCCCACTCCGCCGGTTCGACGAGATTATGCAGTTGGAGCAAGTCGACGCTGTCGACGCGCAGCCGCTCGAGCGAGTGGTGAAACTGATCGCGGGCCTTCTGGTACGTGCGCTCGCCCGTCTTCGTGGCGAGAAAGAAATCCTTGCGATGGCGGTCCATCCACGTCCCAACGCGACGTTCTGAGCGTCCGTACATAGCGGCGGTGTCGATGTGGTTGATGCCGTGCTCAAGCAGCAGCTCGAGTACGGGCGCGGCCTCCTCGTCCTGCGCGCGACCGAGCGCCGCGGCGCCGAAGATCGTCCGCGTGCTCTCATGGCCAGTGCTGCCGAACTGCTGTCGGGGAATCACCTGAGGATACTAGCGGATTTCCGCTGCACCCCGCTAGACCTTGGTACAGGCCGGCCTACACCTTTGTGTAGACCGATCTATACGTTTGTGTAGGCCGATCTACACCTTTGTGTAGACGATCGCGTTCCCTTCCTTGCCGACCTGCTTGATGAGGCCGCACTTTCTCAGGCAGTAGGCGGCCTGCTGAGCGATGGCGCGCGGCCGGCCGAACAGGTCGGCGAGGTCCGACGTGCGGAACTCGTCCGGCAGGTCCGGCGGCAGGAGGCCCATCAGGTCGCTGCCGCTCCGTACCGTCAGCTGGCCGATAACCCCTAGCAGGCGGCGTTCGACGGTGACCCAGTTCCCGCGCCACCAGCGCCTGCGGCGGTCGAACCGGCGTATCTCTTCTTCCTGCGTGAGGGCAACTTCCAGTTCGAAGTTCTTGTGAGTGATCAGGTCAGGGAAGCTCACCAGCTCGGTGAACACGTCCTCGAACGAGCCGTGCTTGGGGGACTTCCTGCGCCCCGCCTTACCGCCTTCCGTCTCTGGTAGCTTCACGATCCACTTGTCCTGCGCCACGGGGAAGACCAGCCGGACCTGATGCCGCTTGACGAGTTCGCGCATCTTCTTGTTGATCGACGCGAAGTTGGCCGTCTGGATCTCGATGATCAGTCCGTCTCGCAGGATATCGACAACGTACCCATCGACGACCTCCTCCATGAGATCGCCGGGCTGGGCATAGTGCTCCTTCAGCGACGCGTGAAGATGGCTTTCGTTGAGCGTCCCGATCGAACCTGCCAAGCTGCTCTAGCCTGCGCTTACGGCTTCATGCTTGGAAAGGGGTGCCGCGGATGCCCTTGGGGCCGCGCATGCTGGCCTCGGTGTGCTCGGTATTGGCGTAGCCCGCATCGTTTTAGGCTGAGGAGAGCACCGTCTCCGCGAGTTCAGCGGCCGCTTCTTCGATGCGCCGAGGACCTCGCGCACGGGCTCGTCGCCGAGCCGGTTCGTCAACTCGGTCGACCCTACGACGTCGGTGAACAGGACGGTTATGGTGCCTTCCGGCAGCTCCTGTACCAGGCTGAGCTTCCTTGTCCTACAGCGGCTCTCGTCGCGTCTTGTGGCTAGCCTACCTACTTCTGGGGCGGACGGCTACTCCCGGACAGTAATGCCGGCGCTTCTCAGGAAGGCGTTGGGTGGCGGCTTAGGCGGGGCGGCCGGTCGAGTGGCTGGTGATGGCGGCCGTAGGTTCCGAGAGAGGCTCTGTCCCGGCCTCCTGAAGGCGCTGCGCGGCCGCCCACGGCTCTTCGTAGCCCCAGTAGGGCCTCACCATCTCGCCTCCGGCACTCGTACGCTCTGCTTCTAAGACCAGCTTGATCTCTGGCATGCCGCCGTTGACGGCTGCGAGATACGACCAAAGCCCAATCAGCCGCAGACCTTGGCGGACTCGCCAGCGCTCGCGCCACACGGCGACGCCAGCGCCAAGCCCCAAACTGAGGACAGCGACGCGCATGAGGAGAGGGTGAGTATTGTCATCCATGACTGAGACTCTGCCCGCGTTAGCGATGAGAGGGCCGGAAACGGATCCGGCGGAAATCAATCATAGCCCTCGCCAGCGCGGATTGCAAGGGGGTGCGCGTGAAGATTCGCGACGAATTTCCTGCCGCGCGGATACGACTACGGCAGTTTCCGCCTACTGAAACGAAACAGGAGAGCGGGCTTACACAAGGAGAAGGGACGATCTGATACGATGAATCTATAGCGAGATGATTATGGCGAACGGAATGCATCCTATACAGCGCTGGACCGAGCGTGAACGGGCAGCGGGCAGGCCCGCGGCTTCGAGTTCCGAAGTGTTGGCCGCCGTCCCCGATATGATGTTCCGTATGGACGGAGATGGGCGCTATCTGGAATTCAAGCCGGCGAAAGACATGGAGCCGTTCGTGCCGCCTGAGACGCTCCTGGGGCGTCGCATGCACGACGTGCTCCCGGAGGGCGTTGCCGACAGCGGCCTGGCAGCCGTCAAGGCGGCCATCGCGACGGACGAAGCCCAGACGATCGTGTACGAGCTTCCAATGAGCGACGGCCCTCATCGATATGAGGCGCGGGTGGTGCCTCTTGACGCAAACGAGGTGCTCATCATTGTCCGCGACCTCACCGAGAACCCGCTGAACACGTCGCCGGAGAGCGCCTCGAAGTACTCGCTTTCGCAGCGCGAACTGTCGGTCCTCGCCTCCGTTGCGCTGGGACTCACCGACAAACAAATCGCATACAAGCTTGGGATCAGTCCTGACACTGTGCGCAAGCACGTCGCCTCGGTGCGCAAGAAGATGGGCGCCCGCTCTAGGACTGAGGCGAGCGTGCGCGCGGTGCGAGAGGGCATTCTCTCCTAAAGAGCGCGTTTCTCCCTGAAGGGGACCCCTCCTGCGGCAGGCGCTCTCTCGAGAACGCTACCAACATCTGGGTATGGATGGCCGCAGGCCGGGGAGCTACGCTAGCGTTCGGTAAGCGAGTCTGCGAAGAGCACGGGTCGGTTCGAGCGTCCATACTCTCCCCAGATGCGCCCTTCGCACGCTCGCGTTATACCTCTCACCCTGGCGATTTTCCAAACAGCACAAGGGGCCGGTGTCAAAGAGCAGGAGCCTTCGCCGTGGGGGTACGTCGTACCAGATTTGGATCGCGCTGGTCCTATAGGCGAACTTCCAGATGCCGATATTACATTCAGGAGTGTGGGCTGTCTAAACGGCCTGCGGATTTGCGTATGCTCAACGATGTTGAAGCTCGTGACGCTTCCATTGAACCGGGGACTGAGAACGCCTCCGAAACGCCATCGCTGTCGGGCACCGTTGAGGAAGTCCGAGGGCTAAAGCGCTGGGTGCAGCTCAGCGTATACGGGCTGATCCTCGCGCTCATTCCCCTCAATACGTTCGTGTTTCAGATGGCGACGATCCAAGCCGGGATTATCCTGGTGGTGGGCTTCGTTATGGCGGCGGCGATCATCGAAGTAGCGTTCGATCGGATGCTGAAGCTCCGCATACGAGCGGAGACGGCGATGTGGGAGAACGAACAGCAAGTGCGCTCGGTGCTGAACTCCGCGCCAGACGCCGTCTTCTGCGTTGATGAAGGCGGTGTGATCACCGACTGGAACACGCAGGCGGAAGCGATCTTCGGTTGGCCCCGC
>JADFRJ010000231.1 GCA_022561355.1 Chloroflexota bacterium
GGCAGGCGTGGATCATCCAGTCGATGGCGAGGAGCTTGTCGCGAGGGTTGCGGGCCAGTGGCCAGCGCTCCAGGAACTCCAGGAAGTTGGCGTAGCCCGTGCCGCCGAAGAGCTGCTTCCCCTGGTACGACTTGAGATACGCCTCCCAGGTGGTCGTCCAGCCGCAGCTCTCGCACACCATTGGCTCGTCTCTGACCCAGTGATGCTGGATCACCGCGCGGCACGAGTGGCACATCGCGCGGCCGGCGTGGGCCTCCGTCACCGTGCGGATGCTCTGGCAGCGGGCGTACATCGCGTAGCCGACGTCGTCGATCAGCTCTTCATCGACGATGCCGCGGGCATCGCTCGCGTAGAGCCGGCGGATCTTCTGCTGCTCGACGCGACGCGCCCAGCGGATGGGAGCTTTCTTGTCTGCCATGAGAATCAAGGTACAACACCACTCCAATCGCCGGGTGGCGGCGGGAGGGTCTGAAGACCCTCCCCTACATTTTGGAAGGAATGCGCGCTGCGCCTAATCCGCCGTCACGCGATTGAACTTGGGCGGTCGGCGTTCCATGAACGATGCCACGCCCTCCTTCAGGTCGGGCCAGCGGCTGCTCTCGTCCTGGAGGCGGTTGGTCTCGCGCATGGCCTCGCCGAGCTGCTGGTTGAGCTGCCGATAGACCTGCTGCTTCATGTGCATGATGGACGTCGGCGAGGAGTTCGCCGCGAGCGTGCGGATATACTCGCTGGCTTCTTCGACAAGGGTGTCCGGCGAGGTGACGCGGTTCGCGATGCCGAGCTGGAAGGCCTCCGCGCCATCGAACTTGCGCCCGCTCCAGAAGACGTCGAGCGCGCGCCCTGGGCCGATCAGACGCGGCAGCATCCAACTGTTGCCGTGTTCGGCGACCAGGCCACGATGCGAAAACACGGTCGTGAAGACCGCCTTCTCCGAGGCGAAGCGCATGTCGGAGAAGATGGCGAGCGAGAAGCCGAGGCCGGCGCAGGCGCCGTTGACGGCGGCGATGACCGGCTTGCGGACGGTTAGCAGGTAGGTGAACGGCCCGAGCTGGTACTCCGAGCCCATGGAGCTGTCGCCGGGGTTGGACGACTCGACATCGCCGCTGCCCATTGCTGAACTGTCGCCGGCCGAGATGGCCTGGAGCGTGTTCATGTCCAGCCCGGCGCAGAAGCCGCGGCCCGCGCCGGTGATCACAATCCCCACCACATCCGAGCGTTGTTCAGCGTCGGCCACGGCGTGCCGCAACTCCGCCATCGTGCGCCCGGTGAGCGCGTTCAGCTTGTCGGGGCGGTTGAGCGTAATCGTGGCGACGGGGTCGTTCACTTCGTAGAGGATCTCTTCGTACATGGTCTGGTCCTTTCGTTAGCTTATTTCGCCGAATCGCTCGATGATGGCGGCGACGTGTTTGGTGCCGAAGACGCGGACGACTCATCATCCTGTTGCGCTTCTCTTAGGTACAAGGGAACGAAGGGTGCTTCGCCAAAGTGCTTTCTGACGCGGTTGTAGACATCGAAGAAGTACCTGGTGGTGGACATGTAGTAGCGTCCGAAGTCTTGATGTGTAATCTGAAGCGTCTCACCTACCTTGGCTTCCAGCCAGGGACAGGCCTCCAGCAAACGGCGATCCACCATGCCTCTCCGATGCACAAGAACGTTTCTGACGTGTCCCATTTCGAAGATGTCTTTGCCTACAGCTTCATCCACTTTGCCGCCGAGATCGAAGAGTTCTAGCACCGCCTCAAACCGAGTTACGCCTTGCCTCAGAGTGCTGTTCACCTCACGCTCCAGTAGCTCCACGGTGAAGAGGTTGCGCTCATCAGGGCTCATGTCGTCGAATTGCCACAACGGAACCTTGAGCTTGCGGACGATCTGTGACTCGCGTGCAGTGGGCTCGTTGCCGATCCAGGCACCGAGGAAGTTCTTAATCAGCGCTTCCAAGGATCCCCAGAGAGAGATGACCGCCTGAGCGTGAAGAAGTGGGAAGTTCTTTTCGACTTCCTCTTGTGCCAAATGTGCCTGGCGTCTAGCATCCGCCAATGGATCCTCGTGGGCCTCCTCTCCGTGACTAGCAGCTTCCTCGTCCACGTTCTCCAATTGAAAAGCTTCCCTAAGCATCTCATCCGTCTCCGCGAGGGCCTCTAAGGCCTGCGGACGCGCCCTAAGCATTGCGATTCCGTCACACGCAAGGTGAAGTACATCGGCGATTTCGATGACATTCTTGCGGAAGCCCCTGAACGGTACCTTCGCCCACCCCGGGAGTTCGTTTCGTGAGACCTCAGCCATACCTGCCTCCTTAGGCCTCGCCGAGGCGTTCGATGATGGCGGCGACGTGTCTGGTGCCCGAGATGAAGTCTGGGATGCGGATGTTCTCGTCCGGCGCATGGGCGCGGCCGTCCGGGTTGGAGATCCCGGCGGAGGCCATCGGCACGCCCAGAATACTCATCATCGGGTGAAGCGGCTGCGTGCTGGGCGCATTGGGCGTTGTAATCGGCTCCTGGCCATAGACCTCGCGCGCGGTTGAGCGCACGACCTCGACGAAGGGGTGCGACGCGTCAGTGCGGGCGGGGAACTCGCCCTCCGCCGTGGTGAACCGCACGTCCTCGAAGCCTTCGCTATCGAGGTGCTTCCGCAGTTTCACGGCGATGTCGTTCGGGTCCTGGTCCGGCACGAGGCGGAAGTCGAGCTTGGCGCTGGCTTCGGCAGGGAGGACGGTCTTCATCCCTTTGCCCTCGTAACCGCCGCTGATCCCGTTGATCGTGCAGGTCGGCTCGAAGATCAGGCGTCGCTGATAGTCGTAGCCGCGTACGCCACAGACGAAGTCGCTCAACTGCAGGCGCTCCAGGAGGTTCTCTTCCTCGGAGGGCAGCTCGCGCAGGAGGAGCTCCTCCTGTTCGGTCGGCGGCTTGACGTCGTCGTAGAAGCCGCCGATGCGAATGCGCTCGTCCGCGTCCTTCAGGCTCGCCAGCGCCCAGACCAGGCGCCAGGCGGCGTTCGGCACGGTGACGCCGATGGAGGAGTGGGAGTCTCGCACGGCCGTCCGGACGCGCATCTGCACCGCGAAGATGCCTTTCACGCCGAGCGAGACCAGCGGGCGGCCGGTGGGGTTGACGCCACCTCCTTCGTGCAATGAGACGTCCGACGCGAGCCGTTCTTTGTGCTTTTTCACGAACTCTTCCAGCTTTGGGCTGCCGAGTTCTTCGTCGCCTTCTATGAGGAACTTGATGGTGACTGGGAGTGTTCCGCCGCTTGCGTCCTGGAGCGCTTTGATCGCGAGCAGGCGCGAGATGAGGTGGCCTTTGTTGTCGCTGATGCCGCGGCCGAACAGCAAATCGCCATCGCGCCGCAGTTCGAACGGCGGGCTGGACCACAGATCGAACGGCTCCGCGGGCTGGACGTCGTAGTGGTTGTAGAGGAGGAGCGTCGTCGCGGAGTCTCCCGGCAGCTCGCCGACGACGACCGGATGGCCAGGCTGCTCTTTCTCCAGGACTTCGACCTTGGCGCCGACCTCGCTGAGGAGCTGCTTCACGTACTGGGCCGTTTCCAGGATCGCCTTGCCCTGCGCGCCAACGGATTCGAGCGCGACGTACTCGCCCAATTGCGAGATCGCCTCGTCCAGGTGCGCGTCGATGTAGCTGCTGATGTCCGTCATGCACTCTCCTTGCTCAGCGGCCCAGATACTTAGGCTTGCGCTTCTCAGCGAATGCCTTCCGAGACTCCTCGCCGTCGTGGCGGGCGCGGCGGGCGAGACCGCCGGCCTGCGTTTCGTAGTGCGTGGCCTCGGCGAAATCGCTCTCGAGAGCGCGGCGGATGGCGCGCTTGCTGACCCGCACGGCGCTCGGCGGCAGGCTGCAGATCTGTTCGGCGAGTTCTCGCGCGGTGGACATCAGCTCGTCAGCCGGGACCAGGCGATCGAGCAACCCGATGCGGTAGGCCTCTTCGGCATCGACGCGGCGGCTCGTCATCACCAGGTCGAACGCGCGGCTGGCGCCGACGATGCGCGGGAGGAGGAACGACATGCCGCCCTCGGGAGGCAGGTTGCGCTCCTGGT
>JADFRJ010000232.1 GCA_022561355.1 Chloroflexota bacterium
CTGTGGTACCGCCCGGGAGGACACACCACAGCGAGGCGGCATTGGCCGTGAGCAAGGCCTTCGACGACGCGGGCGTCGCGCCTAAAGACGTCAGCCTCGTCGAACTGCAGGACAACACCGTCTACTATGAGCTGGCGTTTCCTGAGGAGTGGGGGCTCTGCGAGCCCGGCGAAGCGGAATCACTGCTGGAGAAGGGCGAAACGACACCGGTGGGATCGATGCCGATCAACCCAAGCGGCGGCTTCCTTTCGTTCGGTGAAGCGACGACCGCAATGGGCGTCTTCCAAGTCTGCGAACTCGCCTGGCAGCTGCGAGGTGAGGCGGGCGCTCGACAGGTGCCGAACGCCAAGGTGGGCCTGGCTCAGACCCTGGGCCTGGGCGGCAACGGAACCGCCACAATTCTGAAGCGCTAGATCGCGAGCCTCTGCGCCTCTAAGCAGAAGATGAGAAAGATGATCGAAGTAGACTACCTCATCGTCGGGGCGGGCGCGATGGGCATGGCATTTGCCGACGTGGTGCTGACCGAAACGGACGCCACCGTGGCGATCGTCGACCGCTATGGCAGCCCCGGCGGTCACTGGACCCGGGCCTACCCTCACGTGCGCCTGCACCAGCCCTCGGCATTCTACGGCGTGAACTCACGGCCGCTGGGAAGCGACATCAAGGACACAACAGGGGGCAACGCAGGCCTGTTCGAGCTGGCATCGGGTTCCGAGGTCGTTGCGTACTTCGACCAAGTCATGAACCACCAGTTCCTCCCCACTGGGCGGGTTCACTACTTCCCGATGTGCGAGTACGCCGAAGGCGGGAGCATAGTCTCGCTCGTGTCAGGCGAAACGCACGAGGTCTCTGCGAAGAAGATCGTCGACGCCACATACTCGCAGGTGACGGTTCCCTCGATGCGGCCACCGGCCTACGACGTAGCTGGCGAAGTCCGCTGCCTGCCCCCGAACGCCCTCACGACACTGGATGGATCTCCGGAAAGATATATCGTCGTTGGCGCAGGCAAGACCGCATTGGACGCCTGTCTGTGGCTGCTGTCGACAGGCGTCGACCCCGACGACATCACTTGGATCATGCCTCGGGACGCATGGAACCTGAACCGCGCTTACATCCAGCCCGGCCCGGACTTTTTCGAGAGTACCGTTGGCGGATTCGCACTCCAGATCGAGGCGTCCGCACTCGCGAAGTCTATCGACGATCTGTTCGAGCGGTTGGAGGAGACAGGGCAACTTCTTCGGCTCGATAAGAATGTGACGCCGACCACATACCGCTGCTCCACGGTCTCGGTCGCTGAGCTCGAAGAACTGCGCAAGATCACAAACGTTGTCCGGATGGGACGCGTACGGTCGATCGGCGCCGACGAGATCGTCTTGGAGAACGGTACGATTCCGACGAGCCCAGACGTACTGCACATCGACTGCACGGCCGATGGTCTCATGCGGCGGCCGGCAGTTCCTGTCTTCGACCGCGACCGGATCACGCTCCAGAATATCCGGACGTGTCAACCCACGTTCAGTGCCGGGCTGACCGGCCATGTGGAGGCTAGCTACACCGACGAAGCGCAGAAGAACGAACTCTGCACGCCAATCCCTTATCCGAATTCCGATGTCGACTGGCTCCGGATGACGCACGCCAACACGGTGCTCGGGGCGCGTTGGGGCGCTGATACAGAGCTGAGCGCCTGGCTAAACGGTTCCCGCCTTAACGTGAACAGGAGCTTCGCGCTGGACGGCCCGCCGAACGAAGCTCAGCTCAAGATACTCGGCAAGATCGGCGAGCACACCGCCGGAGCGATCACCAACCTCCAGAAGCTGCTGGCCGAGGTCGACGACGCCTAAGGCCACCCAGCTGCTGCGCCGCAACGGGCGCCTACCTACTGCCCAACAAACTTCGCGTCGCGCTTCTCGATGAAGGACGTCGTGCCTTCCTTGGCATCGAGCGTTGCGGCCGTCATCACAGACGCCACCGCCTCGTAGTCGAGCATCTCGTCTAGCGTGGACGTGAGCGCCTTGTGCACGTACCGCCGGCCCAGGTCGACGGCCACGCTCGCCCCTTTCGCTAGCTCCTTGGCATAGGCCATCGCGGCGGGCAACGCCTCGCCTTCCTCAACCAGCTCATCGACTAGGCCGATCTCGTGCGCCTCGTCCGCGCTCAGCATCTTCGCTGTCTCGATCATCATCAGCGCCGTAGGCAGCCCGACGATGCGTGGCAGGAAATAGGAGATGCCACAGTCCGGACCGAGGCCTCGTTTGACAAAGATCGCGGAGAAGCGCGACTTCTTATCGGCGAAGCGACGATCGCAGGCGCAGGCGTAGGCGAGGCCGGCGCCGACGGCCACGCCGGAGATCGCGGCGATCACGGGCTTCTCGACCGCGACGATTGCTCGCGTGAATTCGGAAAACGGGCCGCCGGGCGTCTTACGCTGATAGCGTGGGATAGGCAGGTCGGAGAGGCCTGGAATGGGCCGGTCGGTGCCGCCGCTAAGCCAGGTCACGTCACCACCGGCGCAGAATGCGCGGCCTCCGGCGCCGGTGAGCACAATGGTCCGGACGTCATCGTTCTGTCGCATGTCGCCAAACAGATCGACGAGCTGCTGAGCCATGTCCCAGTGGACGGCGTTCATCCTGTCCGGGCGGTTGAGGGTGACGACGCCAACGCCCTCATCGATCTCGAACTGCACGTGCTCTTCGTCAGACATGTCTGTCACCTTTCGTTTCGCGTTTTAGTTACGGGATGGTTCGATACGCTACCGTAGCGCACGATAGGGTATAGCATACGGCACGTTCCGAGAGGAGGGAGCTTGGCCAGTCCCGTTGCGATCGTCACCGGCGCCTCGCGTGGCATTGGGCGTCACATCGCGCTCGCACTCGCGCGAGACGGCATGGACGTCGTCTGCGCCGCCCGCTCCACGCGGGAGGCGCCATCCAAGCTGCCGGGGACAATAGAGAAGACGGCGAGCGAGGTCGAAGCGCTAGGACAACGCGCGCTCGCCGTACCGTGCGACATCAGGCAGGAGGACCAGGTCGCCGAGCTGGTGCGCCGCGCCGCCGAGGAGCTGGGCCGCATCGACGTGTTGGTGAACAACGCGGCCGTTGTCGCGCCGGCGCCGTTCTCGGAGATCACGGCGAAGCGCTGGGATCTAATGCTGGACGTGAACTTGGGCGGGACCGTACTCTGCACCAGGGCGGTGCTGCCCACGATGCTCGAGCAGGGCTCCGGCCGCATCATCAACGTCTCGTCGGGCGCCGTGACGGACCCCAAGTTAGCCGCGCAGCTGGGCATCATTTCGTACGCGGTCTCGAAGGCGGCCGTGGAGGCGCTGACAACGGCGCTCGCGGCGGAGCTAGAAGCTAGCGGAATCGCGGTGAACTGCCTGCGGATCGAGAGCGCCATCGCGACCGAAGGGGCGAAACTCGCGGACCCCGGTGTCGAAACGGAGTGGGAGCAGCCGGAGACAGCGGCGGACGCCGTTCGCTGGCTGGCTGCGCGCGACACCTCCTATACCGGCCACATCGTAACGATGGAAGAAGCGCGAGCGGCAGAGGCTCGCGACGCGCAACCTTAGGGCCTGTGCAGCTCGTCCACGATCTCGCGGACGAGCGTCTTGTCCGCCAGCATCTGCGGCGGAAAGCCGAGGAAGATCGTGTCGCAGACCTCGCCCCAACGCTCCTTGATCTTTGGCACAAGCTCGTCGTAGGTCGCGACCGTGGCGAACGTATCAAGCATCTCATCCGTGATCTGGTCCTGCATCTCCTGCCACTTGCCCTCGATCGACAACTGGTAAAGCGTGCGGCCCACCTCACCCCAGCCGTGGTGCTCGAGCACCGAGTGGTAGGTGCGGGTGGACGAGTAGAACGCGAGCTGTTGCTTCACGCCGGCCTTAGCCGCCTCGACTTCGGCCTTGTCCTTGCCTGACACCAGAAACGGCGAACCGACGATGTCGACGTCGGCGCGCTGCCGGCCACCCTTCTTCGCGCCTTTTTCAATCGCCGGCAGCACGACGTCGCGGGTGTACT
>JADFRJ010000233.1 GCA_022561355.1 Chloroflexota bacterium
CTCGCAGGCGACTTTGCGCCGGGCTTCAAGATCGCGCACCAGCAGAAGGACTTACGGCTGGCGCTGGAGCTGGCTAACCAGGGTCACACACCCTTGCCGGGCACCGCGCTCGTGCACCAGCTCTTCTCCGCGCTGGAGGCGGACGGTATGAGCGAGGAAGGCACGCAAGCGCTCGTAAAGGCGCTGGAGAAGCTCTCAGGCGCTTCAGTCAGCGAGTAAGCCCTTAGGCCGGCGCCCGAGATCTCCCGCAAGGCCGCGACCACCATAATCGGAGGGTTAGGGTGGGTCTGCTGCTCGCCTGCGCTGTGATATCCTGCCGAGGTGAGCGAGCAAGCGACCACGGTGGAGACGCCGGGACAAGTAGACGCACCGGAGGAAGACAACGCGCCGAGCGGGATCCGGCTGCGCCGGGACGCCTGGTTCTTCCTAATCGCGGCGGGCGTGTTGGCGCTGGACCAGGTCACCAAGGCGATCGTCCGCGCCTGGCTCGACCCAGGGGAGGCCTGGCCGGACCACGACATGTTCCTGAACATCGTCAACGTCAGCAACAGCGGCGCGGCGTTCGGCATCCTGCAGGGACAAACGCTCTTCCTGGTGATCACCTCGCTAGTGGGCGTGGCCGCGATCGCCCTCTACTACGTCTTCCCGCCGCTCGAACACGGGATGCTTCGGGCCGCGCTGGCGCTGCAGCTCGGCGGAGCGGCGGGCAACATGATCGACCGCGTGCGGTCGGGCGAAGTCACCGATTTCGTCAACTTCAGCTTCTGGCCGGCGTTCAACGTGGCGGATGCTTCGATCAGCATCGGGGTCGTCACGATCATCATGTTCTTCCTGTTCATCGAATCGAATCGGCAACCGCAGCCGTCCGACGAGACCGGTGAGTGACGAGCACGAGCTGCGCGCCGATAAGAGCGGCGAGCGGCTCGACATCTTTGTCGCGCGCTCGATCCCCGAACTGACGCGTTCGCGCGCAAGCAAGCTGATCGACGAAGGCCTCGTTACCGTCGACGGCCGGCAGGCGAGCAAAGTAAGCACAAGACTCCACGCCGGCCAGCGCGTGGCCGTCACGATTCCGCCGCCCAAGCCAACGAAGATCGAGCCGGAGGCGATGCCGCTCAACATCGTCTACGAAGACGGCGACCTGCTGGTCGTAGACAAGCCCGCCGGTTTGGCCGTGCACCCATCACCGGGGCACAGCAGCCACACGCTGGTCAACGGCATCCTGGCGCACTGCGACGACCTCTCAGGCATCGGCGGGGAGAAGCGGCCCGGCATCGTGCACCGGCTGGACAAAGACACCTCCGGGCTGATTATCGTGGCGAAGAACGACGCGGCCCACGTCTCGCTGGCGCGGCAGCTCAAGGAGCGGAAGGTGGAGAAGACGTACGTCGCGCTGGTGGAGGGCCGCGTCACGCCGCCGGAGGGCAGGATCGAAGCGCCGATCGGGCGCGACGCCAAGCATCGCAAACGGATGGCAGTCGTCGAAAACGGGCGTGACGCGCGAACGAGCTACCGCGTGCTTCGTGAGATCGGCCAGCGCACGCTGCTGGAAGTCCGGCCGCAGACGGGCCGCACGCACCAGATTAGAGTGCACTTGGCATCGATCGGCCATCCAATCACGGGCGACGCCCTCTATGGACGGCGAGGCGACGCGCCCCTGGCTCGCCAGTTCCTCCACGCGCGGCGGTTGGCGTTCCGGCATCCCCGCACAGGCGAGCGGCTAGAGGTCGAGGCACCATTGGCCGAAGACCTCCAGCAAGCGCTCAAAGAGTTGGAGCGCGGTTGAGGACAGGCCGACCCTCTGCTACAATCCGGCCCAACTGGCCAACATGGTGGCGATGAACCGGCAAGGAGGTCGGCTGTGGATTTCTTCATCACGCTCGCGTTGATCCTTGGGCTCTTCATTGTGCCCGGATTGATCAACTACTACGTCAACCGCTATTTCACGCCGCCAGGGACATCCAGCGCGCCAACATCGGAGTTGGTGACAGCCAGCCTGACACTGACGTTCGCGATCTTGGTGCTGGACGTGGCGGCCGTGCTGCTCATAGCGCTCGGATGGGACGACCTCAGGGACGACATCGCCGACTTCGTGCAGATGGGGCTGCTCGACTTCGCACGCGACCGGCCGATCGCGCTGACGGGCGTGCTCTCCGCGTACTCCGTTTCCTGCATGGCGATCCTCGGGCTGCTCGGCGTGCTGCGCGTGCCCAGCCGCTGGATCCGTTAGCCGAAGGCGCTCTCGCACACCGCCTCGGCGTAGGCGAGACAGCAACCGCCGTCACCAGCCACCCGGCTGCCTCGAGCAGCCGCAGTCTAGCCGGCGGTCTCCGCTGCGGCGACGCGTAGCATCGCATCGAGGCTACGTTCGACGTCCTCATCCGTGGTTGCCCACGACGAAACGCTGATGCGCATCGCACGCTGGCTCTGCCAAGTCGTTCCGCCGCACCAACACGTACCGTCCATCTGGACGCCCGCTATGACACGATCCGTCGTTTCTTCATCACCGAACGACACCAACACTTGGTTAAGCACTACGTCATTAAGGACGGCATAGCCCGCGGACCCAAGGCCTTCCGCGAAGCGTGTGGCGAAACGACATGTTCGCTCGATGAGGTCGGCAAGGCCGGTGCGTCCCAGCGACCGAAGCGCGGCCCACACTTCGATGCCACGGGCACGGCGCGAAAGCTCCGGCGTATACTCTGACGGCTCGCGCTGGCCGCCGAATGGCAGATACGCCGCGCTGAGCGCCATGGCCCCGCGAAGGTGCTCTGGGTCGCGCACAAAGGCCAGCCCGCTGTCGTACGGCACATTAAGCCACTTGTGCGCGTCCGTGGCCCACGAATCGGCGTCTGCCACGCCCGCAACGAGGTGGGCTCGCTCTGGCGCCGCGGCCGCCCACATGCCGAACGCTCCGTCCACGTGCACCCAGGCGCCTGCCTCTCGTGCCGCGGCACAGATCTCCACTGCCGGGTCCATTGCGCCCGTATTGATGTTGCCGGACTGCATGCAGATGATCGTGGGGCCGGAGAGCGTGGGCAGCGCGTCCGCCCGCATCCTCCCCTGCCCGTCGACCGGTATGACCGTCACACGAGTCCTACCGAAACCGAGCATGCCCAGCGCCTTTCGGAGGGTCGGGTGTGCTTCCTCGCCCAGGATCACGGTCACGGGCGGCGCACCGAACAATCCGTCGGACTCCACATCCCAACCCGCCTGCTCTAACACAGCATGCCGAGCCGCGGCCAGCGCCGTGAAGTTGGCCATCGTACCGCCGGTGACGAATGCACCACCACAGGAGGAGGGCAAGTCCAGAACATCAAGCAGCCAACGCAAAGCCGTCTCTTCTAGCGCAGCGCTGACCGGTGACGCGGCCACGAGCGCGGCGTTCTGATCCCATGCGCTTCCTAGCCAGTTCGCCGCGAGGGCAGCGGGGAGCGAACCGCCTATCACGAACCCGAAGAAGCGTCCTCCCGCCGACGCGAGCGTGGCTGGCGATCCTACTTCGTCAAGGAGCGCAAGCACGTCCGCAGGATCAGTTGGCTTCCCCGGCATGGGTCCTCCCAGTTCTGAAAGCCTCTCCAGCGCTTCCTGGGACGGAACGACACTGCGCGTCTCTAGTTCCTCTAGATACCGGGCTCCTCGCGTCGCCGCATCACGCAGAATCCTATCCATGTCTTACTCCTTCTCAATGGCATCCATGTGCCCGGTCCGTTCAGCAAAAGGCCCCCTTCGTTAGACGTCCGGCCAGACCTCGCGGAGAAGGCGGGCGAGCACCTTGTGATCGAGCCGTCGAAGGGGAGGCATGCGGGAAGGATAGCAACCGCCGTCACCGACGTTGGCGCTTGCGCTGCTACAATGGCCGCGAGATGACCGTCCGCGTTCGCTTCGCGCCCAGCCCCACCGGCCTGCCGCACGTCGGCGGAGCGCGCACCGCGCTGTTCAACTGGTTGCTGGCCCGCAGCACCGGGGGCCAGTTCATCCTGCGCATCGAAG
>JADFRJ010000029.1 GCA_022561355.1 Chloroflexota bacterium
CCTGCGTTGTTCACGAGCACATGAAGCTTGTCATGGCGGGACCGATACTCGTCGGCCAGCTTGCGGACATCCGCCAGCGACGCGAGATCTGCTAGCAATAGCTCAGTATCCGCGCCGGTCCGCTCTTTGATCTCGCTCTGCGTGGCCCGGCCTCTCCGTTCGTTCCGCGCAACCAGGACGACTGTGGCACCCAACCCCGCTAGTTCGATCGCCGTCTCCTGGCCGATGCCATTGCTCGCGCCTGTGATCAGGCACGTGCGGCCTTCCATCTCTTTGCTTGTCATGGTTCCCTCCCTAACCCATCGCGTTCGGTATACAGACGATCGAACAATCGCTGCCGTGGATGCGTTCAGCTTCCTTAATTGCGTCTTCTACCGTAGCTGTCGGGATGAACCCGACGTGCTCCGGGACCTTGGGATCGTCCGCGCCCGCGACAAATACGCGGCCCGCGTGCTTCAGCCGCTTCAGCGGGTGCACGGCCAAGATCGCGTGGACTGGGTGGAACGCAACGCCATTGCGATACTGCTCGATGTAGCCAGCGTTCGTCGCGAACTCTTCGCCGTAGCGTTCCGTGATCTCGTACGGGTCGAGCGTCTCCGGCAGCACCCGGTCCCAGACTTCGGGATAGGCAGCGTGATGCTCGCGGTCCCACTCCTCAGGACAGGGCGTTGTGATGATCACTGAGCAGCCGGGCTTGCCCAGCGCCTCAATGTAGCCGCCGAGATAGCCGAGACCGGACGAGATCAGCGTCAGGATCGGGTTCATGCCCGCGAAGGTCGCATACGGGCTCCAGCTTGGGACACCATAGATCACGATGTCCGCCTTCTCCGTGACCGCTCCGCGGCGGGGCGGATGTCGCCGCTCTAGGACTTCCAGCGCGGCCTTACGCGTCTCGTCGACGCCACCGGCCCAGATCCTGCCGACCGTGGTTGGGTTGGCCAAGATCGTCTCGATCTTGAAGATCCGTTTCCCTATCTTCGACTCGATATACGCGCCCTGTTCGTCGAAGACTTCGTGCATGCGATTGTGGCGCACGGACATCGACATGCCGTCCGGCGTGTGCGTCCAGCGGATCGAGCGCCACGTCGAGAGCCCCACCGCGACCGACTTCCAGCCACCGGCGAACCCCATATGGCACTGCGCGTTGACGTAGACCGTCAGGTCGCTCTCGACGACGAGACGATGAATCTCCACGTCGTAGCCGCTCTTCGTCGTGCCGAGGTTGACGATGTTCTCCGCGTCCTCCGCGTCGTGGCACATGAGGCGGGAGCCGAAGCGTTGCACGAGATCCACTCCGATCGCTGACGCCAGCTCCTCAGTCGTCCACTTGCGGTGGAGCGCGTTGGCGCAGATCAATGTGACCTGCTCCTCGGAGACGCCGGCCTCGGCCAGCTCCGCCAGCACCACCTCAATAGCGAGCCGCCGGACCGGGCCAAACGATGACACCGTCAGGTCATCGAACGCGATCAAGACGCGGGCGTCAGACGAAACGGAGTCGCGAATGCGCGGCAGCCCAAGAGGCTCTTCGAGTGCGGTCCGCACATCCCTCGCCTGGTCGGCGGATGGGGTGACAGCGGCGCTGCCGTTCTCGCTCCTCCGGCTCGGGCCGCCGCCGCCTACGATGCGCGTGCGGTCCGGCAGCTCCACCTGAACCGTCCCGTCTCCATACGGAAGCGCTTGTTCGATCACGAGAGCCTCCCTTCTCAGCTCGAGGAGCCGAAGACCTCCATCATCAGCTTGTAGTTCTCTTTCACGCGGTCCGGCGAGACGCCGACCGACGGCGGATACAGAAGCACGTGGTCCAGCAAGCCATCGTAGCGCGCGAGCTGCCTTTCGCAGTCCTCCGGCGTACCGACAACAGCAATCTGATCGAGCATGTCATCCGACACGGCCGCCGTCATGCCGGCGAAATCGAGCGAGCGGAACGAGTCGCGGATGCCCTTCTTCTCGCCGGCCCAGCCATGCAGGTCGAGGATCGCGTCGTAGGTCCGAGTCGTCGCATAGAATCCGATCTGCCGTCGCGCCTCATCGCGCGCCTGCTCCACGTCGTCTGAAATCGACGTGATCACGTAGCCAGCCAGATCGAACGAGTCGCGCTGCCGGTTCTCCTTAGCAAGGCCCTCCTCGATAGCCGGCCGTACCACTTCGCCGAGATAGCGCCGAGAGTACAGCGGGTGGCCGATGAGGCCGTCCGCTACTTCGCCTGCGGCCCGCACCATCAGCTTGTTCACGCCGGCCAGGTAGATCGGGATGTCCGATCGAACGAGGCCAGGGCGCAGGTAGAGGTCGATCGCGATGTCGAAGAACCGGCCCTCGTGCTTGAAGGGACGTCCCTGCGGCGCCGACCACAGTTCGCGCAGGAGGCGCACAACCTCGATCGCCTTCGGCGCGGGGCTCTCGAACTTGAAGCCGTACCAGGACTCCTGCATCCGCTTCGTGCCCGTGCCGAGGCCGAGGATCGTGCGTCCGTTCGTGATCTCGTCGATGTCCGCGACCGCCGACGCCGTATACACGGGCGACCGCCCGAACGCGTACGCAATACCGCTGCCGATTCCGATGCGCTTCGTAGCCTGGCCCGTCGCCGCCATCCGGACGAACGCGCTCCGGTTATGGAAATCGGTCAGCCAGACAGCGTCGAAGCCGGCCTCCTCAGCCTTCTGGGCGTACTCGACCAGATCGCGAATCGGATCGAGGACGAGAACGAGTGATCTTCGCATTGCGCCCATCTACTGCGGCAGGAATTTGCTGAACAGCGGCTCCACCAAGTCGGGGCCCTGGCGGATCGTGTGGCCGCCGTCCACGCCGATGCACTGCCCGGTGATCCAACTCGCCTCGTCGCTCAGGAGGAACGCCACCATGCCGGCGACATCGCCGGGCTCGCCCAGGCGCGAGATCGGCATACGCCGCTTGTACTCCTCCACCACTGCTTCGTTCGACGTTAGCGGCTGCGCGAGGTCCGTCTTCGTCAGGCCGGGCATCACGGCGTTCACGCGGATGCCGAACTCGCCCATGTCGTCGGCGGCGCATTGCGTGAGCATGTTCAGGCCGGCTTTCGCGGCGCAGTAGGCGCTCATCTGCCTGTGCGTAAGCGCCGCGGCGATCGAGCTGATGTTGACGATACTCCCGCCACCGCCCTCTCTCATGGGTTGAGCCTCCGCGTGCATCGAGCGGAAGACGCCCGTCAGGTTCGTGTCCAAGACAACGGCAAACTGTTCGGCCGTGCTGTTCAGGATGTGCCCGGCCCCGCCGATTCCGGCGGCGTTGACCGCAATATGCAGACCCCCGAAGTGATCGACGGTTGCCGCGACAGCCGCGTCCACCGACTCCTGCTTCGTGACGTCGCATTGAACAGCGAGCGCGGAGTCTCCCAGCTCGCTCGCGGCAGCCTCGACGACCTCCGTTCGGCGGCCGCCAAGCGCTACCTTCCCGCCGCCTGCGACGATGCGTTTCGCGCAGGCCAGGCCGATACCGGTGCCTCCGCCTGTGATGAAACCCACTTTGCCTGAGAGGTCCATCATCTATCTCCTCCGCTACGAGCGCGCCGCGGCCTTCTTCTTCGCCGGCGTTCGCCTCTTGCCGTTACGCGAGATCTTAGGCTTCGTCGCCGGCCGGGGCGTGTGCCGGTCGTACCAGGCCCGTATTCTGTTCATCATGTCGACCGCCTGTGAAGGTGTTCGGCCGGTGTGCGAGCCACCTGGGTAGCGAACGAACTCGACCTTCTTTCCCAAGACCTTGAGGCCCGCGAAGACCTCCTCGGACTGGCCGATGGGGCAGCGCAGGTCTCCCTCCCAGTGGAGGAGCAAAACGGGTGTCTTCACGTTCGGCAGGTACCGGATCGGCGAACGGAAATCGTACTTTTCGGGATCGCTGTAGGGCGTCCCGCCGATTTCGTAGATGTCAAACAACGGGATGTCCCCCTCGCCGAACATGCTGACGAGGTTCGTGACCGGCGCGCCGATCGTCGCCGCGCGGAAGCGGTCCGTGTGCCCTACCACCCACGACGACATGAAGCCACCGTACGAGTACCCGCCGACGAACAGCCGCCGAGCGTCCGCGACTTTGCGACGCACCAGCACGTCAACGCCGTCCATGATGTCTTCGTAATCGGCGCCGCCCCAGTCGCCCACGCAGGCCTTCGTGAACGACTCGCCGTACGTCGAACTGCCGCGCGGGTTCGGCAGCATGACAACGTACCCCGCCGCAGCCAACGATTGCAGCGGTACCAGCGCGGTCCCGTTCGGGTGCGACCCGTGGGGGCCGCCGTGAATGTTCAGCGCCAGCGGGTAAGCGCGGCTCGCACGGTGGTTGGGCGGGTACAGCACGAACATCTCGATCGGCAACCTGTCCTTCGCCCGATAGGTCAGCCGCCGCAGTTTGCCAAGAGCGGCGTTCTCTCGCAGCTCCGTGTTCGCATCGCTGAGCATGCGCTCGCGACCGCTGCCGTTCAGCGAGGCGCTGTAGACTTCGCCCGGCGCCGTCACCCAAGACGACGAGAAAACGACGCTCTTTCCGTCTGGCAGGAGGTCGAACCCATCGATCGCGCGGTCGCCACCGAGCACCTTGCTCACGGAGCCGTTCGATGTGCCAGCCCTGAAGACACATACGGAGCCATGGTCGCCCGCCAGGAAGTAGATGCTGCGGCTGTCGCGGGACCAGGCCAGCATGTTGCCCGGCATCACCGGCCCAGCCACAACCGAACGGTCCAGCGACGCGCTCAGCGAGCGAGGCGCCCCCGGGCCCACGGCGGGCTGAATGAAGAGATGCGCGTTCGCGGCTCCTTCGTTGCCGTGCTCGTGCCCAACGTATGCGATGATGCGGCCGTCCGGTGAGAACGCCGGCCCGTACGCGGAGCCCTTACTGCGCGTGAGTTTGCGCGCCTTCCCGCCCTTCGAAGGCACGATCCAGATATCGCTCCAGCCGTGACGCTGGTGGCGGTCGCGCTCCCGGTCCGACGAGAATGCGATCCGGCTCCCGTCCGGCGACCAAGCAGGCTGTTGGTCGTTCCAGTCGCCGTCCGTGATCTGCTGCTCATCTCCGCTCTCAACCTCGATCGTGCATACGTGCATGCGGCGGTTGTCATAGAAGCCAATACCGTCCTGCTTGTGGACCATGTCGCGGAGCACGCGCGGTTGCGCCCGTTCTGCGCCCTTCCGATCGCGGATCTCCTTGTAATCGCCAACGCGCGCGACGAACGCGATGCGCTTGCCGTCCGGCGACCACTGGATCTGCGCCACGCCGAACTTCGCGTTCGAGAGCTGGCGCGGCTCGCCGCCGTCCATCGGCGCCAGGAAGATCTGCGCCTTCTTGCCACGGTTCGAGATGAACGCGAGTTGCGCTCCATCTGGCGACCAGCGCGGACTGTGGTCGCGTTTGCCCTGTGTGAAGCGCCGTGGCTGCCCCTGACCGCCCGTAGGAGCCAGATAGATGGAGAACCTCGTTTCGTCCTCCTTGCGCTCGGCCCAGCTCACCACATAGGCGACGCGCTTGCCATCCGGTGAGACCCGAGGGTCAAAGACCGTGCGGATCGAATAAACATCGTCAGGGGTGACAGCGCGCTTCGGCATCGCGTTCTCCTCTGCCATAGACGGTCGGTACGGGTCTCGCTTCCAGCACCGCACTATAGCGCAATCGCACCACACGCATGCGCTATCCTGGCGGGCATGGGGCTCGAGGATGCGCCACTCGTCGAGATCGAATCGGCGCGCTGCGTCGAGTGCGACCAGTTCCTTGATGCTCGCGACTTCTCAGGAGACGACTACGCCAGATGGCCCGTCATCACAGAGGCGTCCGCGGTCTCGCAGCCGCGTGTCCACAAAGGGTGCGGCGGCCGTGTGGAGCTTGGCGAGGTGCGTCCCGCCTGGCACTTCTGTGATGAGAACTGCGAGTGCGGCTTGGGCGGCCTGCCCGAGCGCGTAAGCTAGCACACTTCCTTCGACGGCCCAAGACTGAAGCTCCGCTGTATGTAGGTGGCAGGCCCATCATATCGCGCTGCCGCATACCGATACTAGCTCTGTAGGAATCCCATGGATTGGAAAACCTTACGGCGAGAGAAGCTCGCCAAAGCGGCCGCGTTCAAGCCTGCCGAACGACGCGGGGGAGTCTGGTGGAACGCCCTGGATCGCGCCGGGGACTGGTGGTATCGCTTCACGAGCCTCTCCTGGTGGGAGAAGAGCATGGTGATCGGCACAGGTGTGCTGCTCGCCGTGCTCACGCCCATGGCCGCGTTCGCGCTGGCCGGAGGCAACGACAACCCGGCCGCACTGGTCCCAAGCTCGCCCACCGCCGCTATCGTGGTCGACGCCGGGCCATCCGCGACCCCTTCACCGCGGCCAAGCATCACGCCGAAACCGGTTCCAAACACCCCTACGCCTACATCGATACCGGAGCCAATCCGCGAGGACTGTGACGAGCTGCGCGGGGCAAACGACGGTAGCCCGGAAGAGCAGTTCTGGTTCCTGAACAACTGTGAGCTAGAGCCCGGGCCAGAGCCGGAACCGGACCAAGAACCGGAGCCGAACGATCCACCAACGCCTGTGCCGCAGCGGCCAACGAACACGCCGCAGCCGGAGCCCTCGATATCAGCATCGCAGGCCGCGGCGCTTGCGGCAGGCTGGATCAGGAGCAACCCGGCGTTCAGCGAGCTAACTGTCAGCACAGACTCCTGCATCCCGCAAGCTTCAGGCAGCGGCTGGCGCGTCGGCTGCACGGGAACGACAAACGGCTGTGTTGGCGTGGCATGCGAACTCACCATCTGGGTTTGCGTCACCAACAGCGGCGTTCGGCAGTGCTAGCGGCCGAGCTACGCTCGGCTTGGAGTTCGCTTCGCGAACTCCGGCAGGTCTCTGAAGCGCAAGCCACCTAAAGAAAACCGCTGGCCGGCACTGTTTATGGTGTGGGCGAAGCCACGGGTGCTGCGGTAGGCGCTGGCACCGTGGCCGTGGGCGCCGGCAACGTGGGCGGCGGCGGTGGCGGCGCCGTGGTCGCTGTCGGCAGCGGGGGCACGGTCGGCGCCGGCGCCTGTGTAGGCACTGGCGGCACCGTCGGCTGCGGCAGTACCTCTAACGTCGGCGTTGTCGTTGGCGTCGAGGTAACCGTCGGCGTGCCGGACGCCTCGGCTGTCGGCGTGACGGTGACCGTACCCGTCGGTTCTGGTTCTTCGTCGCCATCTCCGTCGAACGTCCCGGCGGCGCAGAGCGAGCCGATCACAATGGCAATCACCAGCAGGCCACCGAGCAGCGCGGCAAGCAGCGGTCCCCTTGGCCCTCCCCCTCCGAAGATCGAGCTGAACCAGGCACTGAACGCGGCTCCCCTGCCAGCCCCTCCGGCTTCCGGAAGCGGTCTCAGTTGGCGCTGCGAGGGCGCCATCGTTGGCTCTAGCTGTCCCGCTTCTGACGTGGGCGTCGCCGCCTCCGATGCGGACGCCGTTGCTCCTGCGGCGGCCGCCGCCGGAGTGGCGGGTTCATCACGCACCGCCTCCTTGAGCCGGTCCAGTATCGTCTGCTGCCAACCGGCCGGCGCCGGGACCGGCATCAGTGCCCCCAATAGCTCTATCGCCCTGGGTTGGCTCGCGGTTGTACGCTTGCACACCTCGCAAGCGTCCGCGTGACGCAGGATCCGGCGCGGGAGCGAACTCGTCCACTCGGCCTCGCCCAACTCGAAGTCGAGGTCGATGCACTCCCTCCGCCCTCGCGTAAACAGAAGTCGCGCCGTGAACGCCTGTTCGAGCTGCGCCTGCGCATCCATGAGTTTCCGTTCGACCGACGCGGACCGCCCCCTCAGCACCGTCGCGATATCGTTTGGGTCGAGCTTGTGGCGGATGCCCAAGTCGAGCAGCTCGTAGTCGTTCAGCTTCAGCGCAACCGCCGCCGACCAGACCAAGCGGCCCATCTCCGCGATGTCATCGCCGGGAGCGCTAAGACGGGAGACGTCGATCACAGCATACGGCTCGTCGATCTCTTCTGATTCGCCGCGCCGGCCGCGCAATCGCTCCGCCGTATCGAGGTGTGCGGCAGTGTACAGCTCCAGCTCGAGACCATCTCCCCGGTCGGCGTGGAACGCGCGATCCGCCCGCAGGAACACCGACTGCACCACGAGCGCCGCGATGTTCCGGTCCTGCGCTAGCCTGATGGAGAAATCGTAGATGGAACCGAACTGGGCTTTGTATAGCTCCTCGAACGCCGCCTCGGCTGTTGTTTGATCGCCTCCCATGACAGCCAGTGTACACCTTGCGGCGCGTGAGTTCAGCACAGGGGCCGTGCTATACTCGGCTCGCCAATGAAGGCCGGAAAACTCCCTCAAGACCTGCTCGCGCGACTCCTCGAACGGCTACCTGACCATCCCCGGCTCCTGCTAGGCCCCGGCGTCGGCCGCGATGCCGCCGCGATCGACCTCGGCAACGGCCGCGTCCTCGTCGCGACGGCCGATCCCGTCACGTTTGCCGCGGATCAGATCGGGCGTTACGCCGTCCACGTCAACGCGAACGACGTCGCCTGTCTGGGAGCGACACCAGCCTGGTTCATGGCGACCGTTCTGCTGCCTGAAGGTGCGCCGGAAACGTTGGCAGAAGAGATCTTCGAGCAGATCAGGACCGCTTGCGAGGAGCTCTCGGTTATCCCTATAGGCGGGCACACCGAGGTCACGCTCGGTATCGGCCGTCCGATCATCAGTGGCACAATGCTGGGAGAGGTAACGGAGGAGAAGCTCGTGCGGACCGGCGACGCGCGCCCCGGAGACCACGTGGTGCTGACGGCTGGCATCGCGATAGAGGGCACGGCCGTGCTCGCTCGCGAGGCCGCGGGCGCGTTGCGGCGAGCGGACGTCCCGCCAGACGTCATCGATAGAGCTGCTGGCTGGCTCGCCAGCCCAGGCATCAGCATCGTGGCAGCGGCCCGCGCGGCCTGTGCGACAGGGTGCGTCCGCGCGCTCCATGACCCCACCGAAGGCGGGCTCTCCACAGCGCTGTCGGAGCTGGCGTACGCCTCCAACCTGGCAGCCGGCGTGCGGGTCGAAGACGTGCCAGTGCTGCCGGAAACGTCGCAGATCTGCCAGGCGCTGCGGCTGAACCCTCTCGGTTTGCTCGCGTCTGGCTCGCTCCTCATCGTCGCCGCGCCGGAACACTGCGCATCGGTCATCCACGCGCTGGAGGACGAGGACATCAGGGCCACCTGCATCGGCGATCTGACCTCCGGCGAACGAGGCGCTATAATAGACCGTCGCAGCCAGCAGCCGCTCGCCCGCTTCGAGCGCGACGAGTTGGCGCGATTTCTTGAGGCGTTCGACGAGAGCGGCTAACCCCGTTAGGCGGTCTTCATCGGCCTCAAGCAAAACAGTCCACCAGCTCTGGGTAGAGGATTGGGGCGAACATGGCAAAGGCAAAAGCGAAGACGATCGGTGACCTGCGCGATTCCGGGTATCAGGTAACGTCCATCAAAGAGGAGATGCGGCGCAACCTGATCGAGAGGATCCAGAAGAAGCAGGACATCCTGCCTGGGATCTTCGGCTATGAGGATTCGGTCGTCCCTCAGTTGGAGAACGCCATCCTCTCCGGACAAGACATCATCTTCCTGGGTGAGCGCGGCCAGGCCAAGTCTCGCATCATCCGGTCGCTCGTCAACCTCCTCGACGAGGAGGTGCCATACATCAGCGACTGCGAGATCTGGGACAATCCCTACGCTCCAGTCTGCCGGGCCTGCCGCGACAAGGTCGACGACAAGGACGACAAGGTCGAGATCTCTTGGATGACGCGCGACCAACGCTACGGTGAGAAGCTCGCGACGCCGGACAATACTATCGCCGACCTCATCGGCGAGGTCGATCCTATCAAGATCGCCGAGGGCCGCTATCTCAGCGACGAGTTGACGATCCACTACGGCCTGATCCCGCGGACGAACCGCGGCATCTTCTGCATCAACGAGCTGCCCGACCTCGCCGAGCGCATCCAGGTCGGCCTCCTCAACATCATGGAGGAGCGCGACGTCCAAATCCGCGGCTACCGCGTGCGCCTGGAGCTGGACGTCTTCCTGGTCGCCAGCGCGAACCCAGAGGACTACACCAACCGGGGCCGCATCATCACGCCGCTGCGGGACCGCTTCGGCGCGCAGATCCGGACGCACTACCCGAAGAGCGCCGTCCACGAGATCAGCATTATGGACCAGGAGAGCACACAATTCGCCGACGACGACTACACCGTCACGGTTCCTGACTATATGAAAGAGATCGTCGTCGAGATCACACGGCTCGCCAGGCGCAGCCCGGACGTCAACCAGCGCTCCGGCGTCTCCGTCCGCGCATCGATTGCCGACTACGAGAGCCTCCTAGCGAACGCCCTGCGGCGCGCGATCCGCATCGGTGAGAAGGAAGTCGTGCCGCGGGTGAGTGACCTGCCCTATGTTGTCCCAACGCTCACCGGCAAGGTCGAATTCGAAACGGTCGAAGAAGGCAAGGAAGAGCAGATCGTCGACAAGCTCATTCAAGGAGCCGTCGTCGCCGTCTTCAACCGCCACTTCAACGTGGTAGACCTGGAAGAGATCGTTACGCAGTTCAAAGCCGGCATCTCCGTCGAGGTCTCCGACACACTCGCTTCCAAAGAGTACGTCAAGATCGTCAAACAGGTTGAGGGCCTCGACGCCGCCGTCGCGAAGCTGGACCCGGGCGAGAACCTAGCCGTGATCGCCTCGGCGGTCGAGTTCTTGCTAGAGGGCCTCCATCTAAACAAGCGCCTAAATAAGGACATGTCCGCGGGCAAGGCCCAGTACCGTGGTTAGGTCGCCTTAGACGACGGAAAGGCTGATACCAGATGGCCCTCTATCGTTACTCGGAGTGGGATGGCACACAGGAGATCCCGCCGCTCGAACCGGACGACCTCCTAGAGTCGCTCACCGATGACCTGATGAACTTCGGCGACCTTCAGCACGCGATGCGCAACCTGCTGCAGCGTGGCATCCGCAACCCCCTCGGACAGCGGATGGAGGGCGTTCGCGACCTGCTCCAGCAGCTTCGCCAGCAGCGACGGCAAAAGCTCGACCAGTTCAACCTCGGCTCCGCGTTCGAGGACATCGAGAACAAGCTCGCTGAGGTGCTCGACATGGAGCGGAGCACGCTCGATCGCCGTCTCGCTGAGGCTAACCAGCAACAGGAACAGCCCGGCGAGGGTGAGCAAGCCTCAGGCGGCGACACCCCTTCAAGCGAAGCAGGCGTCCCAACGGGCAGCCACGTAGAGCCCAGCGAAGGTGGCGATGGCCAACCGCAGCAAGGGCAGCCGTCAGACAGCCAGCAGCCGTCCTCAGACGACCAGGCTGAGTTCGCGCAGATGCTCAACAGCATCGCGCAGCGCAAGCAGCAGTTCCTGGAGGGGCTCCCTGAAGACGTTCCGGGCAAGATCAAGGAACTCCAAAACTATGAGTTCATGGACCCTGAGGCTCAACACAAGTTCCAGGAGTTGATGGATAGCCTCAAGCAGGCGATGACTGAGACGTTCTTCAAGGACATCTCACAACAGCTCAAGGACATGTCGCCGGAAGACATGGCGCGCATGAAGGAGATGGTCAAAGAGCTGAACCAGATGCTCTCGGACAAGATGGCCGGCGGCGAGCCGGACTTTGAGGGCTTCATGCAGAAGTACGGCGACCTCTTCGGCCCCAACCCGCCGCAATCGCTCGAAGAGCTGATCGAACGGATGCAACAGCAGGTCGCCGGCATGCAGAACCTGCTCGATAGCCTGCCTCCGGAGATGCAGCAGCAGCTACAGGAGCTGCTCATGGACAAGGTAGGCGACCCTGACATGCGGGCCGAGCTTTCCGAGCTTGCGGGCAACCTGGAACTCCTCTTCCCCATGCGCGACCTGCGTAACCAATACCCCTTCCGGGGCGATGAGGAGATCGACCTCCAGCAGGCGATGCAGCTCATGGACGAAATGCAGTCAATGGACGAACTGGAGCGCCAGCTCGAACGTACGCAGTACGGCGGAGACATCGAGGACATCGATGAGGAGAAGCTCGAAGACATCCTCGGCGAGGAGGCCAAGGAAACGCTCGACCAGTTGAAGCAGTTCCTCGAGATCCTCGAGGAAGCCGGCTACATCCGGCGTAAGGGCGACACTTGGGAGCTGACGCCCCGTGGCACGCGCAAGATCGGGCAGCGCGCCATGGGCGAGATCTACTCCCGGCTCAAGAAAGACAGCTTCGGCAAGCACGACCTCCGCGATCCCGGCATCGGCGTCGAGCGTACGGATGACACCAAACTCTACGAGTTCGGCGACCCGTTCCACCTTTCGCTAGAGAGTACGCTTTCGAACGCGATCCGGCGCGAGGGACCAGGCGTGCCCGTGAACATCGCTCCGAGCGACTTCGAGGTCTACCGCTCGGAGCAGGCCACTCAGACCGCGACCGTGATGATGGTCGACCTCTCGTGGTCGATGGCGCTTCGCGGCAGCTTCCAGGCGGCCAAGAAAGTCGCGCTGGCTCTGAACAGCCTGATCAGCACCGCATTCAGCCGCGATAGCTTCTACATCATCGGCTTCTCGGCCTACGCGCGCGAACTCAAGGCCGAGGAGCTGCCGTACGTGCGCTGGGACGAATCCGTGCTCGGCACCAACATGCACCATGCGTTCATGCTGGCGCAGCAACTCCTAGCGCGCCATAAGTCGGGCTCGCGCCAGATCATCATGATCTCGGACGGCGAGCCGACGGCGCACCTGGAACACGGGCGCTCGTACTTCGCGTACCCGCCCAGCCCGATCACGATCCGGGAGACGCTGAAGGAAGTGAAACGCTGCACCAAAAAGAACATCACCATCAACACCTTCATGCTGGACCGCAACTACTACCTGAAGGAGTTCGTGAACCAGGTCGCCAAGATCAACAAGGGCCGCGTGTTCTACACCACGCCTGACCAGTTAGGCCAGTACATCCTGGTCGACTACGTGAACAACAAGCGCAAGAAGATCTAAGCGGGGGAGTCTAGCGAAGGGCATGCGGCCCATGCACACGACCCGTGGCGAGAGCCTACACGCTGGCGTCTTCGCCCGGCCTCGCAATTTCTCATTGATTGGCCTACTGCTCCTCATGGTGGGAGTCCTAACGGCAACGCCCGCCACGGCCAACGCATCCTCAGGCTGGGAGCTGATCCTGGATAGACCGCCGCCCTCATTCAAAGGTATGGACTTCGTCTCCGCGGGCGAGGGTTGGTTGGTCGCGGGCGCAGGCTTGCTCCACACCACCGACGGCGGCCTGACCTGGCAAGAGCAAGCGAAGCTCTCCGGCGCGGACGTAGACTTCGCGGACGCCGATCATGGCTGGCTGGTCGGCTTGAGCGGTGCGATATTCGCCACCACGGACGGCGGCCTAACCTGGCACGAGCAGTCATCGAGCACTGACGTCCATCTCGGCGACGTCGCAGCCGTCAGCGCCACAGAGGCGTGGGCGGTAGGCCGTGGCACAGGATTCAGCGACGTCGTCGACCCGGACCCACCGACAGCATTCCTGCACACGACGGACGGCGGGCAAACCTGGGTCGACGTCGATCCGTTCCCCGACGCCTGGTTCAAGGAGATCGTGGCGCTCGGCGACGCCGTCTGGGCGCTCGGCAGGTACTGTTCCCTCGACCCCCAGCACGGCTTCTGTCCCTTCGGCCCCATCAACGTACTGGCCCGAACAACGGACCGCGGCGAAACGTGGAGCCTGGAGATGGACGTGCCTGATCGCCCGGAAGACATGGAGTTCGTCGACGAACGACGTGGTTGGATGATCGGCACAGTCGAGAACAACGGCCCCGTCAGCCACGTCTTCGGCACGACGGACGGAGGCATCACGTGGAATCAACTCGCGTCCGCTTTCGACCATCTGCTGGGTGTGGCGTTCCAGGACGAGATGCTTGGCTGGCGGCTCTCTAGCATTGGCCCGCGACCGGCCTCGGGGGCGACGGTGGATATTAGCACGGACGGCGGAAGAGACTGGCGTCAGATCTCAGTCGTAGGGTTTCCGTCGACTGCGTACTCCGCGAACCTGTCATTCCAAGGCGGCAAGCTCTTCATTACAGGAGACAATGTGGCCTTGCGCTCGACCGACGACGGCGCAACCTGGCAGGACATGAGCCACCCTCTGGTCTTCAACAGCATGCGCTTCTACACGCGCACGGATGGCTACGCCATCAGCGGCGGACAGGTCCTTCGCACGGCGGACGCCGGCCAGACGTGGGCGACCCTTGGACCCGCGCCCAGCCACAGCACGCAAGTGTTGTTCCTCGACCAACAGGTAGGGTTTGCGGCGGGTGGGCTCTGCTGCGAACCGGCGCAGCGTTTCGAGATCTACCGAACGGAGGATGGAGCCAAGACCTGGCAACTCGTTCATCGAATCAAGTCTCTCTCCAACTCGTCCGTGCGGGATGTCGAGTTCGTGGACGAAAACCACGGCTGGTTCGCACTGGAAGGCGGCTTCTTATTTACCAGCGACGGTGGGCGGTCCTGGAGAGAAGAGCCTCTTCCGGAAGACTGGTCCCATCTCGTGGCGGTTGACCTCGCGGGCCCAGATGTAGCCTGGGCCGTCTTTAGACCCACGGGCATTGGCGTACCAAATCGCCTGGGCCATTCCAAGGACGGTGGCCGAACGTGGGAGACGACTAACATCGAAGGGCTCGAACGGGTTGAGTTCGTGGACAGCGACCACGGCTGGTACCAGACTAGGATCTGGGACGACGGTGCCAGCCATACGAACATCTATGCGACGACCGATGGCGCAACGTGGGAGCTTATCAACACGAGGCCGCTGCTAGCCTACGTAGCAGAGTTCACCTTCGTCGACGCGGTGAACGGCTGGCTGAACGAAAGCCGCTGTGATGGCGCCGGCTGCACGTATGAGGTCCTGCACACGGCTGATGGTGGCCGGACGTGGTCGGGCCAGCTCTCTGGCGAGCGGCTACTTGGCGAACTGCAGTTCGTCGACGAGCGCACGGGCTGGTTCTGGCTCGACCCGAACCGCGGTATCGGCATCGGAGACGGATCGCCGAACCGGACTCAGCTCTACCACACAACGAACGGAGGCGGCGGGCCTATCGGCGTGCCTTCGACGCCGACGATTCAGCTGCCAAAGGTGGGCGCTGCCTTGCCAGCCAGTGGCGCTAACCTACTGTCGCTCGTGCTGGTCGTTGGTGGATTTGGACTTTCGCTGAGCGCCGCCGGGTTCGCCGTTGCGCGATATGCGCGGCGACCCTAGCACGGGTTAGCCTCGGGCTAACCCGAAGCTGACCCTCGGTCAGCCCTAGTCCCAATCGCCCTCATAGAGCTGGATCAGCACGCCGCCAGAGTCCTTCGGGTGGAGATAGACTTCCTTATACTTCTCAGCGACCCGGCCGCCAAACGGCTTGTATCCGAACTCCTGCATCGCCTTCGTCGCGACATCGACGCTCTCCACTTGAAACGTGACGTGGTGGAGTGCTGAACCACCCTCTTTCAGAAACTTCACCAGATAGCCGTCATCGCTGTGCGGCTCAAGCATCTCCCATTGCGCGCCTCC
>JADFRJ010000234.1 GCA_022561355.1 Chloroflexota bacterium
TCATCTCAACTCCCTGGCTCTGGGCAACAAAAAAGCCCACGACCTCGACTTCGAGGTTTGCGTGGGCCCGGCGCCAGCTTCACCCGCTGGCAGGGTTCTAGGCCGGACAACTATTGCTTCACCAATAGTATGGAGTGTGTAGTGGTTCGTCAAGTGAGGGTTGACCCTCTAGAAACAGTGGCTGTATCTGGCGGTGGTATGATCTTAGTATTGCCGAATATGGTGAGAGCGGAAGGAATCCTGCGCGATGTCGGATATTGAAGCCTTTCACGATGGTGTTTCAGCATGCACGGAATGCGCAGTCTTCAGAAGCCGAGGGTATTGGAAGTTCCCTGCCGAGGCGCACGGCAACCCGGCGTCACCGGTGTGGATACTCGGAGCATGCCCACGCAAAATCGATGATGATCTACGCGCCGGCCGCTCTCCTCGTTACTGGACCGGTCAATCTGCTAGAAATCTACGCCAGCCGATTGAAGAGCACTTCGGTAAGTCTCTTGAGGAGTTGGTCTACCTAAGTGATGTGGTCAAGTGTCAATGTGATGGAACACCGTTCCGCGAGCCTCTTGGGACGTGTCCAGATCTATGGCTTAGGCCAGAGTTAGGATTGCTGCAGCCGAAGGCGATTCTCTCCCTAGGTAAGGATGCGATGAAGGCGCTGGCTGACTGTCAGGACATTGTGGCTCGTTTCGAAGTGGAGGTGATCCAGCTTCCACACCCGTCTCCCGCGAATGGTAATGAGATTCGGCGAAAGTACGGCGACCGTTTGTGGTCGGCCTACAGAACCGAGGTAGTCGAGGTTGTCGCAAGATGGCTTCGATGAGTCGCCGGACCCTCATCGAAGAGACGGTGAGAAGGCGGATACACGAGGGTGATGTCCTGGAGGGATTAACGGGCAGTCACGTCGTCATTCAAGGAGTGAACGGACGCGGTCTATCGTTACGAGAGGGACCGCGGCAGGCGTGGCGACCTCTCTCTTGGAAATGCTTACAGTTGGCCGTGGAGTATCTTAGCCATGGGCGTTGGGTGAATACGAACCTACCACGACGCAGCATCGCTCGCGAAAAGCGTTTGCCTAGCTGCCTAAGAACCTTCCTCCATACAAAGGACTGCCTCAAGGGTCTGGATGCAGACTGGGTAGCGCGCATTCTGTTCGTCGCGGGTATCGCTGATATCGACACCGGCCCGCCTGAGAGGGTTCGCCTGGAGCCGGCGTTTCTGGCCGAAATGCGCACGAACTAAAGGCCAATGGCCAGCCGCTCTGTGAAGTTCCTCTCACAACGGGGTGTACTCGCCGGTGCTATACTTGGCGACAGTAACATCAGGGAGAAATATGCCAGAACTGACGCTAGCGATCCCCGGCCATTTGGAGTTGCACGTTGGCACGCGCTCCGGCCGCGTGTCGATTACGGGCGAGGACCGGCAGGACCTCTACATCGAGTCGGACGCGCCCATCCGCGAGGAGAAGATCCGCGTCGATAGCACGGGCCGCGTCACGCTCAAGTCGAGCCGCGGCGGCTCAGGGTGGCTCAAGGTCCGCTGTCCCGCCGGCGCCGACCTCACGATCGGCACGGTCTCCGGAAACGTGGAGCTGCACGGGCCGGTGGGCCGCGCTCGCGTCACGACCGTCAGCGGCAAGATCGACGTCGAGCGGGCGGAAGCGCTCGATGCGCGCAGCATCGCAGGCTCGATCACGGTCGGCGATTGCTCAGGGCGCTGCCGGCTCCAGACTACGAGCGGCGACGTCTCCTGCAATAGCGCGGGCCAGGCGCAGGTATCGACGATCTCCGGCCGCATTCAGTTGGACGAAGTCTCGGGCAAAGTTTTCGCGCAGAGCGCGAGCGGCCGGATCGACGTTGGCCTCCAGACGGCCAGTGATGTCGCCGTCCGCACGATGTCCGGCGCGGTGAAGGTGCAAGTCCCTAAAGGCGTGCGGCCACACCCCCGCCTTCGAAGCCTCTCAGGCAAGCCGCGGTTCGAGTGTGAGCGCGGCGACGATTGCGTGATCAAAGCCCGGTCCCTGAGCGGCAAGATCGAGGTGCTGCCGGCCTGATGGCTGAGGCCGGTCACACGGCCAGGAGCACCGAAGGGACCGTGGTCTTCACCGACATCGTCGGGTTCACGGAATTTACGGCCCTGCGAGGCGACGACGAGGCGGTCGCGTTGCTCTCCAAGCAGGAGCGGCTGGTGCGGAGTGTCCTTCCCGCCAAGGCCCGCATCGTCAAGGAGCTGGGCGATGGCCTGCTGCTCTGGTTCGAGGACGCCTGCGAAGCGGTCAGCACGACGCTGCGCCTCCAGCAGCTCTACGAAGAGGAAACCGCCGATTCGGACATGCCGTTGTGGGTGCGCGCCGGCGTCCATTCGGGACGCCAGACGTATCGGGGCGATGACCTGATCGGGCACGACGTCAACGTGGCGTCGCGCGTGGCCGACGTAGCGGGTCCAGCCGAGGTCCTGATCTCGGACGCGACGTTGAAGGCGATCGGCGACAAGCTGCCAGACGTCGAGTTCGACGAACTGGGCCCGGTCGTGATGAAAGGCTTGCCGGAGCCGATGCGGCTCTACCGCGCGATATCGTTCTCCTGAGGTACCCGCGAACGCTAGCGCCGCCGTCCCGTGAGCCTGAGCGCGGCCTGGTGGGCGGCGTTTTCGATCTCGTCGTCCAGCGGCTCTAGTTCGGTCTCGCCGAGGGCGAGGGCGATCAGCATGTCCGCGAAGGCGGGGTTCTTCGGCAGCAGCGAGCCGTGCAGGTAGGTGCCGAAGGCGTTTCGATAGCGGACGCCCTCGGTGCCGTCCTTGCCGTTGTTGCCGAAGCCCGACCGGACCCGCGCGAGCGGTTGTGCGTTGTGGCCGAGGAACGTTCGCCCGCCGTGGTTCTCGAAGCCTACAAGTGTGATCGCATCGTCCTCGCCTGCTAGCTCCGCGACGACGTTGCCGATCAGACGGTCGGCGGAGGGACCCGGATGCTCCGTCCAGCAATCGAAGAGGCCGAGGCCGGTGAGCTGTTCGCCCGACGCGGCGACGTAGTGCTTGCCGAAGAGCTGGTAGGCGCCGCATACGGCCAGAATCACCGTTCCCGCATTAGCGGCCTCTGACAGCGCCGGGCCCTTGGTCGCGAGCAGGTCTTCGGACACTCGGCGCTGGTCGCGGTCCTGGGCGCCGCCCATGAAGACCAGGTCGTGCGCGTTCGACGCGAGCGTGTCGCCGGGGCCGAGTTCGTCGACCTCGACGTCGATCCCGCGGTCGCGGCAGCGGCGCACGAGCGCGAGCACGTTCCCGCGGTCGCCGTAGATGTTCATCAGCCGCGGGTAGAGGTGCGCGATGCGCAGGCGGCGCTCGCTCATGACGCCTGCTCCCAGAATGGCCGCTTGCTGGCGCGTTTGGCGAGCAGTTCGCGGACCTCGAGCATGGCCGTGTAGGTGGGGATGATGTAGAGCGTCTCTCCCCGCGGCGTGGATTCGATCGCGTTAGCGAGCGCGCTCGCGGTCTCGTGAATTACGGTTGGCGTCGCCGGCAGGTCCGCGTACTTCAGGCGCAGCGCCAGCTCCTCGGCTCGCGTGCCGGAGACAACGACGGCGACTCCTTCGGAGTCGCTTGCGATCAGCTCGTAGTCGGCGTCCCAGATCCAGGAGATGTCACGGCCGTCCGCGATGCCGTCGTTGAGGAAGAGCAGGAAGTGGCGCGCCCCTTCGGGGCGCGCCGTGATAGTGCGCAGCACCTGGTTGAGGCCGGTCGGGTTCTTGGCCAGGAGCACGAGCACTTCACGGCCGTCGACGTCGAAGCGCTCCTGGCGTCCGAAGGCGGGCTCGAACGAGTCGAGCGCGCTCCTGATCGCATCGTGGGGCAGCCCAAGGGCGACCGCCGAGGCGGCCGCGGCCAGCGCGTTCTGGACGTTGTAGAGGCCGGCCAGCGGCAGTTCGAAATCAAACTGCTCTCCACCGTGT
>JADFRJ010000030.1 GCA_022561355.1 Chloroflexota bacterium
AGAAGGCGCTTGGCTGGTTCGAGCGTGAAGGCATCGATGGCGAGGTCGTCGTCGTCGACAACGGCTCGACCGACCGCTCTCGCGAGGAGGCGCTGCGGGCCGGCGCACGCGTGATCGAAGAGTCTCGCAGGGGATACGGCGCGGCGCATCTGCGGGGGTTCGCTGAATCACGCGGCGAGATCATCGTCATGGCTGACGCCGACGATACGTATGACCTCGTGAACCTCACGCCGCTCGTCGAGCCGGTGAGAAACGGCTACGACATGGCGGTAGGAAATCGCATGCATGGCATGGACCCGGGAGCGATGACGTGGAGCCATCGCGTGATCGGCACGCCCGCGATCTCTCTCTTGTTGCGACTCTTCACCGGCTCCAGCGTGGGAGATAGCCAGTGTGGGCTGCGGGCCTTCACCCGTGATGCTTACGAGCGCATGGAGCTGCGCTCGAGTGGCATGGAGCTGGCCTCCGAAATGATCCTCAAGGCGTTTCGACGTGACATGAAGGTGGCCGAGGTGCCGACCACGTACGCCGTGCGCAAGGGCGAAACGAAGCTCAATACCTTCCGCGATGGATGGCGCCACCTGCGCTTCCTGCTGCTCTATACACCGCACTATCTCTTCTTGGTGCCGGGCCTGATTCTAATGCTGCTTGGCATACTGTCGCTGGGCATCACGCTGGCCGCGAGCGGGGGTGTTTCGGTGGGTACGCTGACGTGGCAGCCGGTCTTCGCGGGAGGCATCCTGGTGATCGTGGGTACGAATGCGGTGGTGATTGGGTCCGCCACACACCTCTTTGCCGCATCGCGTGGCATCATCCCAGAAGATTGGCTGACGCAGGTCGTACGCAAGTACGCACAGCTAGAGCAAGTACTGGGGCTGGCTGGCCTCGTGATCCTGGCCGGCGTCGGATTGGACGCCCTGATCTTCTACGAATGGGTGACCGAGAGTGACCTGGGGGTCTCGACGGCGGGACTGGCGGCCGTCGCGCAGACGAGTGTGATCGTCGGTGCGAACTTGGCCCTGGGAGGGTTCCTCATCGCGCTCATGGACGTCGAGTAGTACGCTCCCACTATGGCTGGGGCCGTAGTAACGCAGGAAGCGCACGCGGCGGATAGCGGAGGGCGGCCGCGAGCTTCGATCATCGTTCTCGGCTATCACGGCTGGCACTACATCGAGCCGTGCCTCGAATCAGTGCTCGATCAAGACATGCCGCTCGATTCGTACGAAATCCTCTACGTTGACAACAAATCGCTTGATGACTCGTCGCCTCGGGTGCGCGAAGGCTTTCCCGACGTTCGCGTGATCGCGCTGAGCCGAAACTACGGCTACGCGGAGGGAAACAACAAGGGATTCGCGGAGGCGCGAGGCGAATACGTGGTGTTCCTCAACGAGGACACCGTCGTGCATCGCTCTTGGCTGCGCGAGCTGATCGAGGCCGTCTCGGCGTCGCCCGAGGTCGCGGCCGGCCACGCCAACATCATCCAGCCTTGGTATCCGGAGTATGCAGGCATCTCCGAACGCGCGTTTTCAGATGCGGCGTACACGTCCGAGGTCAACCGGCTGGGCTACGTTCAATACGCAAAGCTGCCGCGTAGCGATGAGCCGGTGGACACACTGTTCCTCCATGGCGTGTGCATCATCCTGCGCCGGGACGTAGGAGAAGAGTTGCAGTACGTCTTCGACCCGGACTTCTTCGCGTATGCGGAGGATCTGGACTTAGGCCTGCGCGTGCGGGCGCTGGGGTATCGGTCCGTTGTCGCGCCCAAGGCCGTCGTCTATCACAAGCACACGCTCCAGACGGCGGCGAATTGGACAACGGTGGTGAAAACGGTGCGCATCATCAGAAACCGGCACCTGGCGTTTTTCAAGGTCATGGCTGGCTGGGAGTTCGCGCTGATGGCGGCGATTCTGACGATCGGCGCGCCGTTCAACTCGTCCGAGTTCGGCCTGGGTAGAGCGCGCCAGATCCTGTACGGCTTCGCGCTCATTCCCGCGGCGCTCGCGGCGCTCGTAACGACGTTGTTCCACCTGCCACGATACGCGGCCAAACGGCGCTGGGTCCGCGAGCACGCGGCGCAGTCTGGCGCGTGGTGCCTGCGGGCGCTGTGGAGCCGTTAGTAGGGCGTCACGACCGGCGAGCTACCGTCGGCGGCCACGATCGACAGCGTGGCACCGGACCAGATGGTTTCCCTTTCGAGCGTCTGGAGAAGTTGGATCGTGTGCCGTCCCGCTGGAAGCTGCACGTTCGTTAGGAGCGTCGTCGTTTGCTGAGCGCCGGACTGGCCGGACGCGACCTCTTCGCCATCGATCAAGATCGTGACCGTCCCGGAACGGAAGTCCGCACGGAGAGAGAAGCTCGTGGCTTTCTCCAACTGAAGGACGCCGTCCCAGCGCTCCTCCGTGACGAACTGCTCACGCGTGGGCGTTGACAGTTGCAACACCGACGCGAGCGCCATGTGCGGGCTGAAATCGAGGCGCTGACTCACGATCTGGCGGGGGTTGCCGGGCAGGCCCATAGACCGCGTGTGACGCCAGCCGTCCAGTTGGGCGAGCGGGAAAAGGCTGGCTGACACAATGGATTCGGTTTCGGGCGGCCCGACCCACTGCAGACTCACCGGGCCGCCCGGTTCATCGATGTCCAGTCGAACCTCTACCACATGCCAGCCTGGTAGCAGATCCATAGACGTCAGCTCGCCGGACGAAGCCTGCGTCAACTCGCCGTCCAGACGCACTTCGGCAGGCGTGTCCGCCATCAGCTCGAGCGCCGCGGTCATGGACTCCTCGATCTGTATCAGGCCGGTCCACGTCACCGTGTACGGCGGCTCAAACGGTGCGTTCTGAAGGGCATCCTCCGCAAAGGTGTCGAGTTGCGATTCAATCGCGGCGTTGCGGTCGCCTTTGACGTAAACGCCCCAGAGCCCTTGTCTGTTGAGGGTGTCACCGGTGTCGAAGTTATAGGCCAGAAACTCGTACGTGCCTGCGGGGCCGGTGAAGCGTTTATCCGGTTCGCCCAGTCCCGGATACGCGCGATTGAGCTCCGCGATCAGTTCGTTGGCGGAACCGATCGGATCGGCAAAGACAAGCGTGGCTGGGCCGAGGGGGACACCGCGGAGCGGCCATGCCTCCTGGGCGGCTGGCAGCGCCTCGCCCTGAAGATCGTGGCAAGCCCAGATGAAGTCGCTCCAGGCCCGGCCCTGCTCCTCTGGCGTGTCGCGAGGCGCCGCGAAGCCGCCGACTGTGACGGCGTTGCTGTAGGCGATCGCGTAGTTGTCGTCGCCGCGATCGCGGAGGTAGTCACACATCGCGTACACGAACGAGATCTCGCCTCCGTACACGCGTTGGATTTCGTGGGAACCTTCCACGTCGTTGAAGAGCGTGTCCGCGTTCCACCAGAAGCTGAACGCAAGGAGCGCGACAAGGACGAGCGTGAGCGAACGCGTCGCCAACGAGCCAAACGCGCGTTTAAGGAGGTGCTCGACATCGTCGACGAAGTACGCGGCCAGGGCGAGCAGGATCGGTACGACCCCGAAGAACGACCACGGCGCGAACTCCCCCAAGAGGAGCGCTCCGCCAACGAGGATAAGCGTAACCCAGCTGACGAACCAGAACCGGTAGCCGCGCAGGAAGAAGAGTGCGCCGGCTGCCATACCTGCAGCCGCAAGCACCGCAGTCACCGGATCGAACAGCCGGATGCCCTTGACCTCGCGTGGCGGGGACACCGGATAGTCCGTCGGGCCGAAGGGCAGGAACATGGTCGATGCCCACTTGAGCTGGTCCTGCCATTCGTCGGCGAGGCGGGAGCCGCCGCGGGTCTCTTCGTTCCGATGCACGGATGTGAGGTAGAGATCCTTGCCCTGGTTTGTCCCGACGATCATTGGCACCAGGACGATGCCCGCGGCGAGCAGGAACACGAGGGCCGGCCGCCACGCCACGCGAGCGAGTTCGATCAGCCGTGCGCGCGCTTCGCTCAGCTTGCCGTCCAGCAGAACGGTGCGGGCGGCGGCGGCTCCCAGCGCGGCGGCCGCGATGATTGGGATGACGCGGAACGCCTCGTACTCATACGACATCAGCCCGGCGACGACGCCGGCGCCGAGGAACATGAGGGGGTGTTTGGTCTTCAGTCCCCGCACGATGAGGAACGCGAACAGCACGGCATAGATCGTGCCTTCGCTCGTCTGGCGGCTTCTGAGCGCAGGCCACCAGGCGATCGCGAAGAGCGCGAGGCCGAACAGGGCCGACTGAACGCTGACGAGCTGCCGCAGGAGGAAGTAGAAGACGATGAGCGTGACGACGGCGATGACCGGGAAGAAGAAGCGCAGTCCAAGCGTTGTCTCGCCGAAGACGAGGAAGCCGAGCGCGGACGTCCAGCGTACGAGCGGGAAGAGGATCGGCCGCTCGCCTTCGAGGGCGTCGTAGGCGGCCCCGCCATTGATGTGCTCTTCGCAGCAGAGGCCGACCTCCGGCGGCAAGCTGCCCTGGAAGTGGAAGAAGCGCATGAAAATGCCGATCGCGATGATGCCGCCGAAGAGGAGTGCTTCGACGTAGTGCTCGCTCCAGATCTTCGCGATCGCTTCGCGGACCGAGTCGAACTTGGGCTTGGATGGCCGCCAGGCGGCGAGGACGAGCGCCAGCAGAGCAAGGCCGAGCCAGGCGGCAGCAGAATCGAAATTAGCGAGAAAGAGGTCTGCGCTGCGGGGGCTGTTGTTGAGGATTCGGGCCCCGTTGTAGGCGAACGCGCAGGCCGCGATCACGGCGGCCGTGTGGAAAAGATTCCAGGGGCCGAGCCTAGCAACGACAGCGCGAGCGTTCCGCAGGGGGTCGTCGGTCACCTAGCGTAGCTCGCGTTGGCTGTCACTCGATTATGCACCTACTCCACGCTCGCCACGGCGAGCGCCCTCTAGCCACTTAGTGCCAAGAATAGCAGAATGGGGCGCTACGGCAGGCTTACCATCGGCCAGCTAGCCTGGCGCCCAGCGTGTTGTAGAATACGTGCGGCATGAGGCCGAAGATCCAGTTCGCGAATACCCAGGACTGCGCGAGCATCGAAAGCGGGACATGGCCACGATAGAGACCGCCCTAGGAGCAATCCCGGAGTCGGCGTTGGGCATCACGCTCAGCCACGAGCACGTACTGGTGTTCATGGGCGCGGAAAATCACGTCTATCCATGGTTGTTTGACTGGGAGCAGACTCGCGAGAGAGTCATTCGCGAACTGACCGAAGCGAAGGCCGGCGGAATCGCCACGCTGATCGACCTGACGACCCCCGATCTTGGGCGCGACGTCCGGTTTGTCGCGGAGGTGGCAGAAGCCTCGAGTATGAACGTCGTCGTCGCGACAGGCATCTGGCGTGACGTTCCGCGCTCGTTCTGGGAGCGCGATCCCGATAAGATCGCTGACATCTTCGTGAGAGAGATTGAAGTCGGCATCGGCGATACAGACATCAAGGCTGGCGTGATCAAAGTTGCCAACGACGCGGAAGGAGTAACTCCGCAGGCCGAGCCCGTCCTCCGCGGGGCGGCTCGCGCGCTGATACGTACTGGCTGCCCAATCAGCACTCATCAATGGGCGCCGAAGGAGGTGGGCAGGCGCCAGGTCGAGATCTTCCAGGAAGAAGGCGCGCCGATGGAGCGCATCTGCATCGGCCACAGCGCTGACACCACCGATGTCGACTACCTAAAGGAGCTTCTAAACGCGGGTGTCTACCTCTCGATGGATCGTTACCCCGGTCGTCCCGGCCGCCCGGATTGGAGACAGCGAAACGCTACTGTCAAAGCCTTGATCGAGAGCGGGTGGACGCATCGTCTGATGCTTGGGCACGACTACGCTCCAGGCCCCGTGATGGCGGGTGTAGAGGCGCCGGAAGCGAAGCGGAGCGGATACCTTCACCTTGCGGCCGTGGCGCTGCCCGCGCTGCGAAACGACGGCGTGAGCGACGAGGACATCGATACGATGTTGCGCGACGTGCCGCGCAAGTTTCTCACAGGGAAGAACTCACAGCGCCCGGCCTAGCGCATCTGAAGGAGGGAGCCATGATGATACGCGCCGCCCCAATCGCCGGCATTCTCTTGCTGCTGACTCTCGCGGCGTGCGGTGGCGATAGCGCCGACACACCTCTGGCGTCGCCGGCCGCGATCGCCACGCCGACGGTCGCTCGGGTAGCCGAGACGTTCTGCACGGCGTCGCCAGCGATTACGGTCGGGACGGTGGAGACCGAGATGCTGACGGAGATATCCGGACTGGTAGCGAGCCGCTCGCAGCCGGGTGTGCTCTGGGCCCACAACGACAGTGGAGATAGCGCGCGCGTCTTCGCGATGACGGAGGAAGGCCTCGATCTAGGCTCCTACACGCTGGCAGGAGTCGAGGCGATCGATTGGGAGGACATGGCGCTCGGCCCCGGCCCCGTCGAGGGCGCGGACTACCTCTACCTCGGTGATATCGGCGACAATCCGGCGGAGCGGTCTGAGATCACCGTCTACCGCGTGCTTGAGCCTGACGCTGACTCGGGCGGAGAGCTGACCGACGTGGAGGCGTTGGTCTTGCGCTACCCGGACCGGCCTCATGATGCTGAGGTGCTGCTCGTCGATCCACGTGACGGAACGATCTATATTATCACGAAGGAGGTAGCAGGCGGCCCGTCGACTGTGTTCCGCGCACCGGGCGACGCCGGGCAGGATACGGTCCTGGAGGAGGTCGCGACGGTGGACTTTAAGGCGTTGGAGTTCGCGGTTGCACCGCCACCGGATGCCGGGCTACTCGTCCTTAACGTTGGCTGGTTGCCGACGGGCGGTGACGTAGCGCCGGACCGCAGTGCGGTGGCGATCCGCACATACGCGGGCGTTTGGGTCTGGCAGCTTCAGGGCAGCGCCGAACTATGGCAGGCATTCGCGGGTGAGCCGTGCGAAGCGCCTGCGGCGATCGAGCCGCAGGGCGAGGCGCTTGCCTTCGATGCCGGGAGCGCCGGATTCTACACGGCAAGCGAGGGCGAAAACCCGCCCATCTACTACACAGGGCCGGCTCAACCGTGATCGTGATCCGCAGCTCATGTGATGACCCCGTAACGTCGGCAACTGTATGAAAGGTGTCCATCATGTCTGAGCCAACCGGCCAGCCCCTCCTCGGCAAGGTCGCGCTCGTCACGGGCGGCAGCCGTGGGCTCGGCAAGCAGATGGTGCTCGGCTTCGCGAACGCGGGCGCCGACGTCGTGATCGCCAGCCGCAAGCTCGATGCCTGCGAGGAGCTTGCGAAAGAAGTGGAGGCGAAGACAGGCAGGAGCGCCCTCGCGAAGGCCTGCCACGTCGGCCACTGGGATCAGGTAGAGGAGCTGGCCGACGCGGCATACGAGCGCTTCGGGCACGTCGACGTCCTCGTCAACAACGCGGGCATGTCGCCCACCTATCCACGGCCCGTGGACGTCACGGAAGAGCTCTACGACAAGGTCTTGGCGGTCAACCTCAAAGGACCGTTTCGGTTGACCGCGCTCATTGGCCAGCGGATGGCCGACGGCGACGGCGGCTCGATCATCAACGTGAGCAGCACGGCGGCCGTCCGCCCCGGCGCCCACGTGATCCCCTACGCCGCCGCCAAGGCCGCGCTGAACGCGATGACTGAGGCGTTCGCTCACGCGTACGGACCGAAGGTGCGCGTCAACGGCATCATGCCCGGCCCGTTCCTCACCGACATCTCCAAGGCATGGGACATGGAGGGCTTTAAGCAGCAGGCGCGACGCTTCGACCTGCGGCGCGGGGGCGAGCCGAACGAGATCGTCGGTGCGGCGCTCTATTTCGCGACGGACGCTTCGAGCTTCACGACGGGCGCCATCCTGCGCATCGACGGGGGCAGCGGCGTCTGAGCGTGAGCGCCGGAGCAGAACGCCGGGTCCTGATATATCATCGGGCGCTCAGCAGACGCTTCCTGCCAGAAGAAAGGGACCACTCATGCCACTGACATCGCTTAGCCGTTCCATTAGAGGAGAAGTCGCCATCGTGACCGGCGCCGCCAGTGGTATGGGCCGCGCCACTGCGCACCTGTTCGGCGATGAAGGCGCCAGGGTTGCCTTGATCGACATCAACGAAAAGCCCTTGCAAGAAGTCGTGAAGGAGATGACTGACGCTGGATACGATGCGAAGGGCTGGACACTGGATCTCTCTGATGGCGATGCCATCGGCCCCGTCATACGAGAGATTGGCGAACACTTCGGTCGGATCGACATTCTGGTGAACAACGCCGGGATATCCATGCCATCCGCCGTAGATGGCGATGGCTATCTCGCCGCCTGGGAGAAGACCCACGCTGTGCTACTCACCGCACATGTCCTGACCATTAGGGCCGCGCTGCCTCTGCTTCGCAAGTCTCCGCATGGACGCATCGTCAACATCGCATCGACGGAGGGACTCGGCGCCACGAAGTATGGAAGTCCCTATTCGGCTGCCAAGTCTGGCGTGATTGGACTAACCCGGTCGCTTGCTGTTGAGCTGGGACCGGAAGGAATCACCGTCAACTGCATCTGTCCAGGACCGATTCGCACCGGCATGACCGCGGGAATTCCGGACGAACACAAGGAGATATACGCCAAGAGGCGGGTTGCCCTCCGGCGTTACGGAGAGCCCGAGGAGGTCGCCCACGCGACGCTGAGCCTCGTCCTGCCGGCGGCCCAGTACATCACCGGAGTCACCTTGCCGGTTGATGGTGGGCTAACGATAAGGAACGCCTGAGTGTGTATGTCGTTCTGAGGCGGGAGCCCGACGAATCTCCTCATGAAACCGCGGTGTCTCAAGGAGACCGAATCGATAGAATTTCACAGCACCCTGAAGATCCTCTGCTCGGGAAGCAGATGGGCTCTGCTCTGAACCTAACTGAGACTCCGGCGGCCGAATGCGGGCGTCAGGCTCCTCTGCCCTCGGACTTCGGTGGGCGAATCCGAAGGATCTTGAGGGCGAACGCCATGGCCGCCATAGGGGGTGCCGCGCGCCACATGTCCCGCCATGCACCGCTCCCAGCTCGGTCGAGAACAGGCGCTATGTTGCGCATTACGAGCATGGGCCGAATCAGGCCGCCACTCTGCGAGCGCCTCGGGGACTCGCCAGCTACGATAGCTTCCAAGGCCTCGGCCAGTGCCTTCGTGTCGTTGGCCCACTGCGCGCGAAAGAGGATCGTCCCGTCTTTCCCCAGAACGTATGCCGAGTTGGGCTTCGGGCTCAGGGCGCGGTGGAACGTGCCGTCAATGTCGCCCACCGCCACTTCGAACTTGAAGCCGTGGAGGTCGCGTAGCTGCTCCGCGTGTGCCGTCTTCTCGTCCAGCGCCTTAGGCTGCGGCACTGCCTTACCAGGGTGGGCCTCACGGACGTTTACCATCACGAATCGCACACGGTCGCCAAAGCGGGCGTGCAGCTCATTCAGCCCAGGAGCGGAGTTGTCTGTCACAGGGCACGTCGAAGACCCGAAGATCAGCAGCGCCGGGCCGGTCTCGCCCAGATCGGCGGACCGGAAGCGGCCTCCACCCAACGTCGGGAGGTCGAAATCTGGTACCCGGTCGTCTGGGCCGGGATCGTCCTTTCTGTAGTACATGTCTTTCATCACGTCTGACAGCGAGAGGTGGTCAAAGCGGTAGCGTTGCCCGACTTCTTCAGTATCCTTGGTCCGTTGATCCGTTTGTCTAGCCATTGAGCGCCTCCTAGTCTGTGTTCCGTTTCTTGGGTCTATCCTGCCCAGGTGCCACACGGCATACCGGCGAGCACGCGGAAAAGAGATGCAATGCCAAAACGCCCAGCGCCGTCACCGGCGCGTGGAGACCGGACGCGGCGTCGGGACTCATCGTCGCGCGGCCCAGCGCACATTACAGGCCCTGATACCACTTCGCCAGCTCCTCCCCGATCTTGTGCGGGTTGTCCTCCTGCAGGAAGTGAACGCCTGGGCCAATGTCCACCGTCTTCAGGTTCTTCAGCGTAGATTCCAACGACTTCACCAGCGGTGCCTGCATAATCGCGCCGGGGGTGGCGTGGAACAGGATCTTCGGCACCTCGGTCCGCTGGAGCCATTCGTGATACGCTACCGCCGCTTCCCAGACGTCGGCGGGTTCGCCCTCAATCGGCAGTTCGTTGGGCCAGCGCCAGACCGGCTTGCGCGCGGCCTCTTCCTTGTAGGGCTCTCGGTAGCGGTCCATCTCCTCGCCGGTCAGCGTCCGCACCACGGAGCCGGGCAGCACATTCTCGACGAACACGTTCTTGTTAATCAGCAGATCCTCGCCGACGTCCTTCGTGCGAAATGACTTGAATAGGTCGCGCGCGCCCTCAGGGAAGGCGTCCCAGCTCTGCATCGGCAGGATCGCCTCCATGAAGGCGAGGCCCTTCGTGTTGCCCTCGTGCCGGCTCGCGTAGTGGAAGCCGATGCCAGATCCCCAGTCGTGGATGACGAAGGTGATGTTCTGGAGGCCGAGCTGCTCGATGAAGGCGTCGATGTAGCGGACGTGGTCGAAGAAGCGGTACTCAATGTCTGGCTTGTCCGACTTCCCCATGCCGATCAGGTCCGGCGCGATCGCCCGGCCCACCTTGGCCGCGTACGGGATGATATTTCGCCAGAGGTACGACGATGTCGGGTTGCCGTGGAGGAAGAGGATCGGGTCGCCCGTCCCCTCGTCTACGTAGTGGATCTTCGATCCCTCCACCTCGATGTACTTCGACTCGAACGGGAACGCCGCTGAGATCTCTTTTTCGTCGGCCATGCGAATACCCCTTCCTAGCTCACGAAACTGCATTGCATCTTGCCACCAAGCACAGCGCAGCGCAACACCACGCCGGCCTGCGGGGTACCCGCGATGGCGGTTGATCGAACGTTCTCTTGCACCATGCACCCCCGGCAAGAGTCTGTTGGTACGTGGGACGAGCGCCTCGTATCTTCAAGTTGATCGCTTCGGGTCCTTGCGTTAGAGTTGCGGCGCTGATGGACCAACCATCCACATCCCCGTTTTGTGAACCCTGCTTAGGAAGACCTGACGTTAGGGTGCGCAGTCTCAAGTAGGTGTAACATGTCCGTCCCGACGAACGCCCCTTCCACCAAGCCCTCGTTCGACTTGGCCTACTCCCTCGATGAATACGTTGACAGCCCTCATCGCGACAACACGTACCTGATCCGGCGTGTGGAGCAGGTGATGCTCAGCGAGGGTGCGGCCGGCCACGGCCGTACGCTGGACGTCGCTTGCGGCGTGGGCAATCTTGTGGCGGGCGTCAGCGAAAAAGGTAGCCAGGGCTGGGGCCTCGATCCATCGCCTGAGATGCTCGGCATATCGCGCTGGCTCCATCCTGATGGCGACGTGCTGCTCGTGCGCGGTGTGGCGGAAGTGTTGCCATTCCGAGACGAAAGCTTCGACCGGCTGATCTGCCAGGGAGCGCTGGATCACTTCGTCGACCCGCATGCCTTCATGAAGGAGGCGGTGCGCTGCGTCCGCCCGGGTGGGCGAGTGATCGTCGCCATCGCCAATTACGAGAGCCTCTCGTGCCGCCTGGGCCGGCTCCGAAGGACGGTGGCGCGCGCGGTCCTAAGGCGTTCGACTCCCGCGCAGCAGCCCTACTGGGAGCCACCGTCAGACCACGTTCACAAGGGAGAGCTGCGCTTTGTCCGCAGACTCGGCGGCGAGGCCCAACGGCTTGAGCGCTGCTATGGCATCTCGCTGATGAGGTTCTTCTACGGGTGGGGCCCCTCGCTGGACCGTCTACCAGGCTGGTTGGCGAACGCAGTGCTGGCCGCGCTCGACAAGATCGCCTATCGCATGCCGGGGCTTGCGGACGTGATCGTCTCCGTCTGGGAGCCGGTACCTTTGCCCGGCGAGACGGCTGGCTAGCTAAAGCCCGCCCGCTCACGTCCCGTATGGCCGCCAAGAGAGCCGCGATGGAGCGGAGACAAGGCCGAACGTGCAGGTTGCGTCCGTCTAGAAGCCGTCCGAGCAGAACGGCGGATAAAGCGTCGCGAAGAAGGCGTCCGCGATAGCCAGCGACTCCTCGCTGTCGGCCTCGACTCGCCCGGCGAACGCGGCCGCCGTGGGCGTCAGGAAGCCGTTGTAGAGCGGCGCGAGCGTCGTCGTCGACATCGTCAGGTTGGGCTCGCGGTCAGTCTGCTCGACCGCGACCTCACCGTTCGCCTGCTTGACCAGCCACGTACCTTCGTTCCAGGGCGCTGAGCGGTCCGAAAGCTGGATCGTGAACTCCAGCTCCAGCTCGGGGTTGGCCGGCGGGCGTAGCTTGAGCGCCGCCTCTACGTCCACGATGCGGTTCATCAGGTCGTACCGCTCTTCGATCTTCACGTGGCGGGCGTCTTCTACCAGGCTGAGGAACGGGTCGTCCGGAGCGGCGTTGATCGCGATCTCCCGTGGCAGGTCGTGGCGCACGATGTAGAGCAGCAAGTTCAGGTAGGCGTCCGTGGTCAGCGCGACGATCTCGCGTACCCAGAACTGGGCCATATCTTCTTGGGGACGCGCCGGCTGGACGTAGACGGCGTAGCCCTGCGGCTCGCCTGAGCCGTCCTCCCACAGTGCGACGTCGCTCGGGTCCGGGGCGAAGCCACTGCCGAAGATGGCCTCTCGCCACCAGACCTCGCCACGGTGAAGCGGGCCGTTACGTTTCGCCGAATGCTTGCGGTAGACGCGGTCCGCCTGCGCCCAGTCGTCGGCCTTGAGCATGCGGATGTAGCCGCGCTCCTTGGGCTCCGCCTTGAACTGGATCTCCTTGGGAGGAATCTTGATGGTGCGCGAGAGCGACGCGATCTCCCAGCCGTAGCGTTGGTAGAGCGTCGGATGCGGCGTGTGGAGGCCGGAGAGGACTTGGCCGTTCTCGCGCATGTTCTCGAGCAGCTGGCGCAGGATCGCGCCGACGTGCCCTTTGCGCCGGTGTTGTGGCAGCGACACGACCGGCCCGACGGCGGCGTAGGAGAGGCCACGGCCGTTGATCCGCACCGCGAACGGGATCGAGCGGACGAAGGCCGTCATCTCGCCGTCTTCGAACGAGGCGAGCGACCAGCTAGCCGGGTATAACTTCCTGGAGCGTTCGACGGCCTTCGCGAGGTCGCGTCGCTCCGGGCTGTTGAACGAGTAGGAGATGATGAACTCCGCCGCCTCCACTTCCTCGTCTGTGATCTGCCTGATCTCTAAGGCCATGGTTCCTCCAGAATATGAATCAGCCGCGCATGGTCCGTGCGCGGCTCGTATCCGAGCATCCCGTACTGATCTACGTGAGACGTTCGGAAAGAGGCACGCACGGTGCAGAGTTGTTTCGCATCGGTTGCCTCCTTCCCGGCAGCGGGTTGCCTGCTGCGGCGACCGGACTGCCTGATGTAAGAGACATGATACGCGCTGGAGAGCGGCATGGTCAATGGCCCACCTGTGGGTGGGCTTGGAGATCGCTTCGCGATCTCCGGCTCGCTTCGCGAAGCGAAATCCTGGCCTGTGTGGTGGGCTTGGAGATCGCTCGGCGATCTCCGGCTCGCTTCGCGCGCGAAGGCTGCTGCGCGAATGCTAGGCGAAGAGGCCGGCGGAGATCTGAAGGATGATCGCGGCGTCGAGGGAGCCGATGCGGTTGTCGCCGTTCACGTCGGCCTCGCTCTGGCAGGGGAGGTTCTGTACCAGTGCCGCGCCGAATTGGAGCACGAGTGCGGCGTCTACGCTTGTGGTGGTGCCGGTGCAGTCGACGTCGCCGCTCTTCTCGGGCAGGCTGGCCGGAGGCGGCGAGAAGCCGTCGTTTACGCCGCCGAACTCGGTGGTCCAGTACCAGCCATAGGTCGAGTCGTCGTTGAAGACGCGCGCGACACCGATGGCCACCATGTTCGGGCTGAGCATGTTGGAGTTGTGGCCGGCGCTCCCGCGCCACTGCTCGAACGTCTCTTCGGCAGTGTCGTTGCCGGCGGCGATGTTCTCGGCGAGCCACGTGTTCGCCGTGTAGCCGCAATCGCGCAGCCGATCGACGAAGCCGCGGTCGATGATCGCGTCGTCGTGGGCGAAGTAATCGTTGTTGGCCATGTGGGCGGACTTCCAGGCGGCAGCGCGGTTGAGGGCGTCGGAGAACACCAGCGGCCCGAGCGCGTTCTCGGCGCGATAGTCGTTGATCAGCTCGAGGAACTCCAGCTCCTCGCCGTCGAGAGCGGTGTCTGCCGCGCAAGGTCCGCCTGCGAATGCCTGGTGCGTTGGCGGCAAGATGCTGCCCACCGCGAACGCGGTGAGGAGCGCGACAACAGGCAAGAGAATACGCATGATACGCGAGCGGCCAGACTCGCCTCCCTATGAAGCATCGGCAGCCGGAACGCGTACCTTTTGTTTGAATACGGCTCGAAGCTGTTACGGCGGCGCGGATCGGGCGTTTAGCTAGATACAGGCACGTAAAGCCCCGCCTATAAGGAGACGCAACATGCACGACAAAGAGAACAACGAGCATGCTTCCGTGATCGATCATCTGGAGCGGGCGGTGGAAGCTCAGAAGGCCCTGCGCAGGGTCGATATGCCCGCCAGTAACGGTTCCAACGGCGCGGCGAAAGCCACGCGCCGTCTCGCCTCGGCCGCGCCGAAGATTCAGGAGCGGGCGCTCGTTCAGATGCAGGCGATGCTCTCAGAGGTCGAACGAGGGGTCGAAGGCGGCGGGGCGCTTACCGAACTCCCGCAGATGGCCCAGTTGCGCAAGGCCGTGCACGATAGCTGTGCACGTATCCGTGAGGGCCTGAGCCACCTGACCAACGACGTGTCTCGTCTCGTGAAGGCGTCTGAGCGGCACAGCGGTCGTTCGAACGGCGCCGTGGTTCCGGTTGCCGCACCTCTGCCATCGAGCGTGGTCGAGGAGATCGGAATGAAGGAGCCGCAGTTCGACTCGAATAAAGCCGTACACATTTCGCTTGAGGCGGTTCCCGACTTCGATGGCGCGACAGCCGCGCAGCAGGCGCTGAGCGGCCTGCCGCAGGCGTCCAGCGTCGCCGTGATCGAGTTCGAGGACACGTCGGCCTCGCTCGAGATGGAGCTGAACACGCCGGTCAACGTCAGGCAGATCATGGAGCAGCTTCGCGAACACACCGGCCGTTACTATTTGGTGGAACACGCGCGGCCGGAAGAGCACACGCTCCGCATACGCTTCATCGAGCACGACGAGGATCGCCTGCGAACGAGCCTAAAGCCGGAACTCTGGCTCAAGGCGTAACAAGAGACCCAATATGCAAACGCAGGCCGGGGACGGTTCCGTCCCCGGCCTGCGTGCGTCTGTGAGCCGCTCCGCAGGTCAGCCCCCGGCAGGCCATGCGCCCCTTCTTGCCGCAGACCGGCTGACAAACTGGCTATACTAACCG
>JADFRJ010000031.1 GCA_022561355.1 Chloroflexota bacterium
GCGTCGAGCCCAGCGGCAGCCGGTGGCTCTCCCGCTCCAGCAGCTCCGCCAGCGACTCAGTCGTCAGCGGGCCAATGCCGCCCAGAGCCTCCAGCAGGCGCGGCAGCTGGTCCGGAGCGCGGCCCGGCGAGATCGAGATCGGCCGGTCCGAGTCAGGCAGGCTGCCGTTAGCCAACACCCCCACCGCCTGGCGGTTATCGTACGCCCAGCGTGCGATGGAGGCCGCGACTACGATGCTCGATTCCAGTAGCTCCGGAATGTAGCCCTGCCAAGAGTGCTCCAGCGTGTCAACGTTCAGCGCGACGATAATGTGGTGCGTAGAACTCGGCTCGTAGACGCGCGATTGCAGCTGCCCCCGGCGCGCGGTGGCCTTCCAGTCGATCCGCCGCAACGAATCGCCGGGCTCGTAATCGCGCAGCCCCGCGAACCGCATCGGGTCCTCGAAGATGCGCTCCTTGCCGCGGATCTCGCCCAGCGGGCGGGCCGCCGGCAGGCCAAGGTCCGCCATGGCGACGGTCCGCGGGTAAACGACGATGCCGTCCATCCTCTGCTCGTCTCGCTCGTCGGAGAAGAGGCCGAACCCGTCGCCGGACCGAAGGCGAGCGGGCCCCAGCCGATAGTAGCCGCGCTCCGGACACGGCAGGTCTAACGACCACGATGCCCGCTCGTACCAGCCAAGGTGGGTGCTATGGGTGTAGAGTGTGCTGTTGGGCGCCCCGGACGGTGGCAGGTGCAGCTCCACCGGAGACAGCAACTCCGGGAGGTGGTCGCGCAGTTCAATTCTGGGGACCGGGATCAGCTTCTTGTTGGTCAGCCGATAGGTGAGGCGCAGCTCCTCGCCGGGAAACGCCCGCGACTCAGGGAGGTAGCGTTCCAGTTCCACGCGGTCCAACGAGCGGTCGGCCCATGCCTTCGCGAGCCCGCCGGCCAACAGCACGAATACGCCGAGCGCCACCGCCGGCGCGAGCGCGGCGAGCACGCCGCCCACCACGAGCACGATGCCCAGCGGCAGCCAGGAGTTGCGCAGGAACACGTCAGCCCTCGACCGGCGCGGGAACCTCCGCCAGCACTTCTTCGAGGACGCCGGCCGCGTCGCGCCCCCGCAGACGGCTCTGCGAGGCGAGGATCAGGCGGTGCGGCAAGACCACGGGCGCCAGCCGCTTAATGTCGTCTGGCAGCACGTAGTCCCGGCCGTTGATCGCGGCCATGGCGCGCGACGCTCGATACAGCGCCAGGCTCGCTCGCGGGCTCGCCCCAAGGTCGAGCGCGGCGTGAGTTCGTGTCGCCTGGATGATAGCGATCAGGTAGCGGCGCACGGACGGCTCGCAATGGATGTGCGGCACCAACGCGCGCAGCCGCATCAACTCTTCAGCCTCGACAACCGGCTCCAGTGTGTCGAGCGGGTTCGCCTTTTCGAAACGCAGCAGGATGTCATCTTCTTCCGATTCGCTTGGATAGCCGACGCTGACCCGCATCAGAAAGCGGTCTAGCTGCGCTTCGGGCAGCGGGAACGTTCCCTCCTGCTCGATCGGGTTCTGAGTAGCGATCACGAGGAACGGCGCGGGCAGCGGCATCGTCTCGCCGTCGATCGTTACCTGCCGCTCTTCCATCGCCTCCAGCAGCGCGCTCTGGGTGCGCGGAGTCGCGCGGTTGATCTCGTCTGCCAGGACGAAGTTGGAGATGATCGGCCCCGGGCGGAACTCGAACTCGCCCGATTTCTGGTTGTAGTAGTGGATGCCCGTCACGTCTGATGGCATCAAGTCCGGCGTGAACTGGATGCGCTTGAACACACAGCCCACACTGCGAGCGATCGCCTTGGCCAGCAATGTCTTGCCGATGCCCGGCACATCCTCGATCAGGATGTGCCCATCAGCCAGCAGCGCCACCAGCGTCAGCTCGATCACCTCAGTGCTGCCGACGATCACCTTGCCGATGTTCTCGCGGACCCGGTCGGCTACGTCCTTGATTGCCGTTGCTGCTTGTGTGCGTTCTTCCACCCTTACCCCTCCGAATGCCAGGACAGCATACCACGCCCGAACGAAAAATGAACGCCGTTCAGTCGCGCGCGGGACAGCACCAGAAGGGTCGGCGCCTAACGGCTCTTCGTTCCCGCCAGCGACGCCCGCCGGGCGCGTTCATCCGTTAAGCGACGGTACTCGGGGTCGTGGAGCCTCAGTACGCGGTGTGCCGTCTTCAGCAGTTCCTGATCGGACTCCTGCTCAAGTATCAGCTTAAGCACCGGTATCGCCCGTGAGTTCTGCGGTTGTAGGCTGAGCGCGTAGACGGCTTCTTTCCGCACCTTTACGTTCTCATTGCGGCGGCCGGCAATCATCGCCAGGAACTCGATCAGGTCGATGTCTAACGGTCGAGTCTTGCACCTCACGCAACCCAGAGCGTGTACCGCGAATCGACGCACCTGTGGAACAGGGTCGTCAAGCGCTACTCGCCGCAGATCATCGATGCAGAGGTCATCCGCATGATGGTCGAGGAAATCTAGGCAGCCCCGCCTCACCGGCGGTTCGGGGTGGCCCAGGCCCTGGACGACCGCGGACAGACCATCGCTGCCCGCCGCCAGCAAGGCTTCGCCTGCCGCTCTTCTGACCTGCCAATCGCGAGCAGCGAGCAGCAGCACCTGCTGTTCGAGATCCTCACTATTCATACTGCCCACCATTCTCTGGCTGCGAATTTAGCGTACCACGCATAAACGAACACGAACGCCGTTCAGCGAAACGAAGAGGCCGGCTAGCTGGGCCAAGGCTATGAAAAAGTGGCGCGCTCGGCGGGACTCGAACCCACGACCTCAGGCTCCGCAAGCCTGCGCTCTATCCAACTGAGCTACGAGCGCGATTGGCATTTACAGGACGAATGCTGCGAGTGGTGTCTGCTTCGGCCAGAGATACACCAATAGCCAGAGATGGGGCCATATGCCTCAGTCCGATCCCGTTATTGGAAGACGGAAAACGCCTCCGCTCGCTTGCCGCCATACCTGCAATCGATAATAACTGTTGCCTCTTCCTTGGCGCCTTCCGCGACATCTTCATCCGTTTTGAAGTTAATCTTGAGCCAAGTCACGGACTCGCCTTCTATCGCGATGGGTATTTTTCTATCCGTGTGCAACTTCGCAGGGCTCGCAGCTTCCGAACTGTAAGTCTGATTACGGAACTCGATGCTCACCGCCTCGACGATGTTGGTTTTCGTTGATAGATTATGAAGACTGACCACAACCCAGATCAAGTTGCGCGGCCCCGCAACTATGCTTACGCCTCCATCATCTCTCTCTACGCTGGTAATCCGCGCCTCAACTTTTGGCTCGGCAGCGCTCTTTTCGATTTCCAATCTCTCTTTGTTGAGGGCGGCTTGCTGTTCGGCGGCCTTAGCTGACCTCCTGGCCTGTAGTTGCGCGGAAAGAGCTACGACCGCCCCCAGAAGGGAAACCACGATAGCGGCAATGGCAATGATGCTGGCGTCCATCTCGCGGCCACTCTAGCACAACGCCACGCGCACACAGGATCGTAGCCGTCGTCAGCAAACACTCTCACGTTGCTACTATTGATTGGAGATACGGGCGTAAGAAGAAGTGGCGCGCTCGGCGGGACTCGAACCCACGACCTCAGGCTCCGCAAGCCTGCGCTCTATCCAACTGAGCTACGAGCGCGTAAGACGGGGGCCGGCGCGACCGGCCGCCCGGGAATTGTTGGTGGTGCCGAAGGTGGGATTTGAACCCACACGCCCTTGCGAGCACTACGTCCTGAACGTAGCGTGTCTGCCATTCCACCACTTCGGCACGAAGTCTGGTGGGCGATGCAGGACTTGAACCTGCGGCCTCTTCCGTGTGAAGGAAGCGCTCTAGCCACTGAGCTAATCGCCCATTTTTCTTGAAGGTTAGTCTATGCTCCTTACTGCGCGGCCTTCCCGGCGAAGCGGGACGCTCCGCCACTGAGCTAATCGCTCGCGCTTAGGCAAGAAAAGTCTAACGGAGAGCTTGTCAGGCGGTCAAGCAAGAACCACACGGGGTAGTGGGTCAGTTTGAATTGGACGATGCTTGAGCGCTCTGGTAACATAGGGGCATGGCCAAGCGCTCGAAGAAGCGATGACGACTGACGACGGCAAGAACCCTGCGGCTGTCGCGCTTGGTCGGCTCGGCGGCAAGAAGGGCGGGCCAGCTCGTAAGAAGGCTCTTAGTGCCAAGCGCCGTTCTGAAATTGCGCGGGATGCGGCGAAGGCTCGGTGGAGCAAGCGCGCACCTCAGGTAAACGAGTAGTACATCCGCCGCTGCTGGTGGTCAAAACCTATCAGCATTTGCTCAAAGAACCCTCTCATTCCCAGTAGGTTGGGCGTACCCTCTGGCCAGTCAGGGCAAAAGGCTACTGGAATGGTCATATCTCGACCGAATATCTCGATTCGAATGGAGTGAAGGTAGCCGGTTCCGGCCACGGCGTCGTTAGCAGACCTGACTGGGATAGCAATCCCAGTCGTGACCTCACCTATTGCGAGATCAGGCAATAATGCCCTGTCGAAGCAGGAAACTCCCGCGCCGGTGTCGATGAGGGCCTCAACTTGGTATGGTAGGTTTTCGACTCGAATCGGGATGCTGATTCTGTGTCTGTCGCCGTAGTCCAGCTCCTCATCAAACGTGAGTAAGGCTGTCATCCAATGAGATACTCTGTCTGACCAATATCTTCTGGCACATGAGCGACTAGACCGCCCATTATTGACCCTTCCGCCATCAGGGTTCTCAACTCGCTCATGTTAGCGCCGTCAGCAACAATGTGCTGCCCCATGACAGCGACCCAGCGGCCCTGATAGGCAGCCAGTTCGGGCGGGCGACTCTCTAACCAAAGAAGTTCCTCGACGCCCTCTCGCGGGTTGATACGCCTTAACCAGGGGTGCTGATCTGTCATTCCAATGGGAATGTTCGGCACATTGATAGTGATGTTTATTGGGAGAGGGTCGTAGCCTGGGAGCGTATATGACGTGTCCCCAGCATACGGGAAGTCGGCAGCGAGTACAGCGGTCGAGTCAGTCATCGGGCTCTACTCCAATATCCTTATAGACTTCGGGCGGGATCTGAATAGGCCCGATTTTCTCCTCGTAAAGGTCGATGTTCTTCATGATGAGCCTTCCAAGTACTTTGGCATGCTGCGGGCTCATTCGGATGTGTGCAAGAGGCGTCGTTGGTGGCTTCTCAGCGCCTGGAGCATTCGGTATGCCCTGAATGCCTACATCCAGCGTGATGGTGTAGAGACTTGTTCCGACGCGAACCGAGTCAACGTACAGATCGGGGACATCCTCAGTATGGCCAAATAGCTCCTCAACCATGACGTGGCCCGATTATACCACGCGGGCCGTCCTGTCCCGCACAGAGCCCCGACTAGCCTTGTCTGCACGTCCGTTTTGGCGTATGTGTATATGCAGGTGAGCGGACAAGCGCGAAGGGAGGCTCGCCGTGCGTGACTTCGTTGCCGACATCGACTGGAGCCGCTGGTCGGAGACGCTCTGGACCAGCGGCGTCCGCGTGCTCGCCATCGTCGTCATCATCTTCATCGCGCTGCGCATCCTGGAGCGGCTCTTAGAGCCGGCCATCCGCAGCACCATCACCCGCCAGATGCGTAACGAACCCGAGATCGAGGTTGAGCAGCGCATCGATACCTTAACCAGCGTCATCTACCGCACAGCATGGCTCGTCGCCGTCATGGCCGGCCTGATCACCATCCTGCCGGAGTTCGGCATCAACGCCAGCGCCCTGCTGGCGGGCGCCGGCCTGATCGGGCTGGCCGTCGGCTTCGGCGCCCAGAGCCTCGTGAAGGACGTCATCGCGGGCCTCTTCATCCTCATCGAGAACCAGTATGGCAAGGGCGACGTCGTCACCATCGCGGGCGTCGGCGGCACAGTCGAAGACGTAAACCTGCGCCGCACGCTCATCCGCGACCTAGATGGCACGCAGCACAGCGTCCCCAACGGTGAGATCGTCGTCTCCAGCAACAAGACGCAGGTCTTCTCGCGCGTGAACGAAGTGATCGGCGTCTCCTACGGCGACAACCTGGAGCAGGTGTTCCAGGTGATCAACAAGGTCGGCGAAGAGCTGGCGGGCGAGTCACCCTGGTCCGATGACATTATCTCGGCGCCCACCGTCCTCGGCGTCGATGGCTTCGGCGACTCCAGCGTCGACATCCGCGTCGTGGGCGACACACAGCCCGGCCGCCAGTGGGCCGTCACGCGCGAGTTCCGCCTCCGCATCAAGCTCGCCTTCGACGCGGAGGCGATCGAGATCCCCTACCCGCACCAGACGCTCGTCACCGCGGGCCAGAAGGCCGCCGATGGCGTGCTCGTCCGCCGGGCCGCCGAAGAGTAAGGCGCTGATCGCTGCGGCTACCGCAGTGCGGCATCCTCGCCTAGTCAGCCCGCTCCAGCCTGGCTAAACTCAGTTCATTATGCGTCGGATCAACGCGGCTGCCCTGGTCGTTCTTGTAGTGGTTCTCACGATGGCGTGCAGCAGCAGCAGCCTGGCACTTCAGCTTCGTACCGGCTCCGTTACTGAGGAGCGCTTCAGAGTTCAGGTCGGCAAAATCGCCTCTCTTCAACCCAGTCAATTCGACATCGCATGCGGGCAGATTAATAGTGGATCAATAGACGCTGCTTTGACTGCCGAATTCCTAGAAGCGTTCCAGAGCACAGACCCATTCGTGACGGTGGTGCGTCCATTGGAATACCACTCATCTGACGCGAGCCGCGCAGTCGAGATCATCGCCGAAGAATGCGAAAGCGCATCCGTCAGAATGGCAGCGTGTGGCGGCTCGGTGCGTAGCAATGAACGACCCAGTGCTGTGGGAGCCCAGCGCGTGGACATGGGCACAATCGAGCGCCACACTGACGTTTCAGAGCTGATTGTCATTGGTACCGTGGTAGAATGTAATCTGCTTGCGGAGAAAGTCGCCCCCCATGGCGATGAAGGGCTCGAACAAATCGCACCCGCCATTATCAGATGCACAGCGCGATACCTGATCGACGTGTCTCAGGTGCTAAAGGACGTACACTCGGACCCTCTTCCCTCACAATTGGACGTCCGAGTCGAAGAGCGAGAAGCGTATCCGTCAGAGGGATACGTGATAGAAGTCGCTACACCGTTTGCCGTCGGAGAGCGCATCACCTGGTTCTTGCATAAGGCTGGAAACAGCGGCCACTACGTCATATTTGGCCCGCAGCAAGTGCTGTCAGACACTGTAGACATTGATGGGGATTACTCACACGAGGGCCAGCAACTCTCCGTAGAGGAGTTTATTGGACGCGTCTCGGCTCAAGCGGCCCAAGTTCCCAGCGCACTTTGGCCGCTCGACGTGCTAAAAACGCCGATCCCTTAGCCCAGCCTCCGTCACGCCAAGCTGACGTCGCGCCCAAACTCCAGAGTTCGAGCACGATTCTCTCAGCGGTAGAGCAACCAGACAAGAGACTTCCGTTCGCGCACGTTAAACGCTCTGGCTACGCCCAACCAGGAGAAGCATAGCGCTGCCCTCTTTAGGTTACCTTCTGCAAGCTAGTCCGTAGGACTACCCCTTAACAGAGCCGCCAAACAGGCCTCGCACCAGATAGCGCTGGAACGCGACGACGAGCAGCAGCATCGGCAGGAAGGCCATGATGGTGCCCGCGAAGGCCACGTTGATGCGGCTGATGTTCGCCGCCTCCGCCGCGATGCCGATCTGTACGGTGCGCATGTTCGGGTCGTTCGTCACCAGCAGCGGCCAGAGATACTGGTTCCAGGCCTGCAGGAAGGCGAAGATCGCCAGCGTCGCCAGCGCGCCCTTCCCCAGCGGCATCACGACGTGGATCAGCGTGCGCAGATGCCCGTAACCGTCCATCTCCGCGGCATCCAGCAGCTCGCGGGGGATCGTCATGAAGTACTGCCTGAGCAGGAACGTCCCGAACCCGGTAGCCAGGAACGGCGCAACCAGGCCCGGAAAGCCATCAATAAAGCGGATATGTGTCCAGCTCAACCACGCCTGTTCCGTAAAGTGGGCGTCCAGCCACTGCATCGTCTGGAAGTTGGGGATGATCGACACCTCCAGCGGCACCATCATCGTGGCTAGGAACGCCACAAAGAGAGCGTTGCGCCCCGGGAACTTCAAGAACGCGAACGCATAGGCGGAGAGCGTTGCCGTGATCAGTTGGCCCAACGTGATTACGGTCGACATCACAAAGCTGTTGAACAGATACCGCCCCACAGGCGTATCGGAAACTCCCTCTCCGCTCGCGAAGTAGTTGTCCCACTGCCAGAACGACGGCCACAGGCTGGGCGCGCCCTCCTTCAAGAACTCGGTGAGCGGATGGAGGCTGAACACGGCCGTCACGTAGAGCGGGAACAGCAGTATCACGGAGCAGACGATCAGCAGCGTGTACGCCGGCAGCCTCCGCAGCCAGCGCCGAACAACGCCGGAAGAACGCGAAGCGTTCTTCCTAGCTGTCGCGCCAGCAACAGCCGTCATCGCGAACCCCCCATCGTGCGCCGCGACGCGAGCGCCGCATACGCCGGCAGCCGGCCTACCCGGCGATATACCAGCCCAGAAAAGCGCTTCGCGCTTTTCAAAGGTGTCGTGTCAGCGACACCCGTCATCGGTAGAAGACCCTCCCGCCTATCAGCCGGAACTGCGCCAGCGTCAACCCGAGCATGATCACGAACAGCGCCAGCGCCTGCACAGACGCCGCCCCAACACGGAACGGCGGCTCGAAGCCTGTCTGGAAGATCGAAAAGAGCAGCACCTTACTCGCGTCAGCGGGCCCGCCCTGCGTGAGGATCTGGATCTGGCCGAACGACTGAAACGCGAAGATCATGCCCACTACCGACGCGAAAAAGAGCGTTGGCGAGAGCATGGGGAGCGTGACATGCCAGAACTCCGACCAACGGCCCGCGCCGTCGATGCGCGCGCTCTCGTATAGCTCGTCCGGGATCGTCTGCAGCCCCGCAAGCACGATGATCGTAAAGAGACCGATGTTCATCCAGACCGTTGCCAGCGACACCGAGATCAGCGCCCAGTTGGGGTCGATGAACCAGGCCGCGAACACGTCCCAGGCCGTCGCGCGCTCGCCAACCGCCCAGCCGCCGTCCGCCAGCCAGTTCACCCGCGGGAGGCCGATAGCTTCGAAGCCGTCGTTGAGGACGCCAAGACTCGGATGCAGCAGTACGAGCCAAAAGACGGCGCTGATCGCGACCGACGCGGCCAGCGTCGAGGAGAAAATCGTGCGAAAGATCACGATCCCCGGCAGCTTCTGGTTCGCGATGATCGCCAGAAACGTGCCGATCGCGAGCGCCGGCACGACAGTGTAGAGCGTGAACGTCCCCGTCACGACCAGCGTGGTGGCGAAGTCGGACGACGTGAGCACATCACGGTACTGGTCGAAGCCGACGTAGATCTGGCGCGTACGAAACGGGTTGCTAATGAAAAAGCCTAGATAGACGGACTTTCCGAGCGGGTAGAAGACGAACGCCCCGAAGAGGAACAGCGAAGGGATCAGGAATGGCAGCGCGACGAGGAACTCGCGGACGGGACGGGGCAGCAGACGCCTCGCCGGTGCGGCGGCGCTCACGGGCCGATCCTCTCTTTCGTCGACGCGTTGAACAGTTGCACGTGCTGGGGCGCCACCGCGAGCTGGAAGCTCGCTCCGTGTTCGATCTTCTCCGATGCGGCGATCCGTGCGATCAGCGAGTTACCGTTGATTGCGACGGTGATGTGCTGTTCGCTGCCGAGCGACTCCACAAGGTCTACCTTGCCTTCGAACGTCACAGCCGGCTCCTTCACGCTCAGGTCCAGGTGCTCTGGCCGGACGCCCATCACGAGCGAACTCGCGCCTGACGCTTCGAGCTGCTTCGCGAGTGCGTCCGGGAGCGCCACGTCGACGCCTCCGGCGCGAACGCAGGCCTTGCCATCCACCTGCGCGGGCTCTGCGTCGAGCAGGTTCATCGCCGGGCTGCCGATAAACGCCGCGACGAAGAGGTTCTCCGGGCGGTCGTAAACGTCCTGCGGCGTGCCGACCTGCTGTAGGCGCCCCTCGTTCAACACCGCCAGGCGGGCGCCCATCGTCATCGCCTCCACCTGGTCGTGCGTAACGTAGATGAAGGTCGCGCCCAGCTCACGATGCAGCCGGATCAGCTCCGAGCGCATCTGCACGCGCATCTTGGAGTCGAGGTTCGAGAGCGGCTCATCCATCAGGAACACCTGCGGCCGGCGCACGATCGCGCGGCCCAGCGCTACCCGCTGCCGCTGGCCGCCCGAGAGCTGCCCGGGCTTGCGCTTCAGCAGCTCAGCGATGCCAAGCGTTGCCACCGCGTCACGCACCAGCCGATCGATCTCGTCCTTGCTGTGCTTACGCATGCGCAGGCCGAACGCGATGTTGTCGTAGACGCTCATGTGCGGGTAGAGTGCGTAGTTCTGAAAGACCATCGCCAGGTCGCGGTCCTTGGCCGGCACCTCCGTCACGACGCGGTCGCCGATGTGGATGTCGCCCTCCGACGGCTCCTCCAGCCCCGCCACGATGCGCAGGGCCGTCGTCTTGCCGCAGCCGGATGGGCCCAGGAGCACAAAGAACTCCTCGTCCTGCACCTCCAGCGTGAGGTCGCGCACGGCGTAGACGTCACCGAACCGCTTGGTGATGCCTTCAAAGAAGACTCGAGCCACGATCACTCCATCCGAGGAGACGTATCTCCTCCCTTCGGAGGAGACGCCCTCGGTCGAGTGTAGCGTTGCGGCGTGCTAGAGGGGAGTTGCTAGTCGACGATGACGACGCGGGTGCCGTAGCCGGCGAAGTCCCAGAAGAACTCCGCGTCGGAGAGCCGCAGGCCAACACAGCCGTGGCTGGTACGTTCGTTCCCGAACACGGAATCTGGGCGCCAGTAGTTGAAGTGGAGCGCGTGGCCCTCGTTCGTGAAGTACTGCGTATAGAGCACATTCTCGAGGACGTAGAACTCTTCTGCGCCGATCGAGGCGGACGTCATCGTCTCGTTCTCGACGCGATAGATGATCGTGAACTCGCCTGTAGGCGTCTCCCAGCCGTCTTTGCCGGTCGAGCCGAGCGCCGTGTAGTAGGTCTCGTCGCCGATCATGGCAGTCGTCGTTTGGTCGCTCAGGTCGACGAGGATCCAGTGCTCGCCGAGGCCGGCGGCTGGCAGCGCGATCGCGCCCGAGACCTGCGTCGCCGTCGGCTCAAGCGTAGGCGTGAACGTCGCGGTTGGCGTAGCCGTGAACGTCGCGGTTGGCGTAGGTGTGAAGGTGGGCGTGGCCGTCGCCGTGGGCGTCGGCGTGGGCGTCGGCGTGGGCTCGGCCTCCCAGGCGAAGCCGGAGCCGAAGCAGCTCGTCACCGCGATCAGCGCCAGCACCGCGCCGGAGAAGACCACGAAGAACGCGCCGGCGACAGGCGAGCGGCGAGGCTTGTCGCCGTTCAGCCCTTCTAGCTCAGGTGGTTGGCTCATGTAAGATTATCGCCAGCTTTCCACAAAGCCGCCGGACATCGACGGCATCTTTGCCTAGTATACGCATAGTAGAGACGATTTGGCCACAGGCAATCGCAAGTGAGCGCGTAGGGGCGGTTCGCGAACCGCCCCTACCTCCTCCGCTGACACGCATTCGCGCTGACCGGCTGGCCCTTTTGGTACACTCCCCCGCATGAGCCTTATGGTAGGTAGCGACCCATGGCGCGCGTAGGCGGCCGAGGCGATCGTCCACGCGCGGGTGACCACGTGCGCCAGTCCAAGCCCCAGGGGTCGAGCATCCAGATCCTCAAGCGCATGCTCGGCCTCTTCGCGCCGTTCCAAGGCCAGTTCGTGGCCGTCATCGTCCTCGTCGTCGTCACCGTCGCGCTCAGCCTCACCCCGGCCCTCCTCCTCGGTGAGATCGTCGACGAAGCGACGTCAGACGGCACGGCAACGGGCGACCGCAGCCGGATCATCGTTCTCGCCAGCATCGGCGTGGGTGTTTACATCGCCGCCGGCCTCCTCGGCGTCCTGCGAGCGTATGTCACGCAGATAATCGGCCAGGGCGTGATGTACAACCTGCGGCTGACGCTCCACGCGCACCTCCAGCGACTCTCCGTCCGCTTCTTCACGAACACGAAGACCGGCGAGATCCTCTCGCGCGTCATGACCGACGTCACCGGCATCCAGCAGGTCCTCACCGGCACCTTCACCGAGTTCTTCACCAATATCATGACGCTCGGCCTGGCGCTGACGATCATGTTCTCGATCGAATGGCGCATGGCCCTCCTGCTCGCCGTCATGCTGCCCTTCTGGGTCTACCCGACGATCCGCGTGGGCCAGGTCCAGCGGCGGCTGCAGCTCCAATGGCAGGAGGAGGCCGCCGAGATGTCCGGCCAGTTGGAGGAGACGCTCTCGGTCTCAGGCTCCATGCTGGTGAAGACGTTCGGCCGCCAGGAGCATGAGGCTCAGAAATTCGAGCAATCGAGCAGCATCATGCGATCGGTCTCTATCCAGCGGATGATGGCCGGCCGCTGGTTTAACCTCGGGACGGAGCTGTTCGGCTCCATATCGATCATCATGGTCTACGCCCTCGGCGGGATCGCCGCCATCGGTGGAGACGTCAGCATCGGCGAAGTCGTCGCCTTCGCCGTACTGGCCCAGCGCGTCTTCCAGCCGTTCCAGGGCGTCATGCGCATCAACACCACCGTCCTCTCCTCGCTGGCCCTCTTCGAGCGCATCTTCGAGTACCTCGATCTCCCGGCGGAGGTCGCCGAAACGCCGAACGCCGTGCGCGTCGAACGGCCGGCGGGCAAGCTGGAGTTTCGCGACGTCTCGTTCGCCTACACGTCCTCCTTGCCGCTGGCGCTCGATGACGTGTCGTTCACGTTGGAGCCCGGGCGCATGCTCGCCCTCGTCGGGCCTTCGGGCGCCGGCAAGACGACGATGACGTACCTGCTCCAGCGCTTCTACGACCCGACGAACGGCGCAGTCCTGCTCGACGGCCACGACCTGCGCGACGTCACGCTCGACTCGATCTCCGACGCGATCGGCACCGTGATGCAGGACGCCTATCTGTTTCACACGACGCTCGCCGACAACATCAGATACGGCAGGCTGGAAGCCGACGACGCCGGCGTAGCAGCCGCCGCATCGGCCGCCGGCCTCGACGACATGATCGAACGCCTGCCGGAGGGCATGGCGACAGTGGTGGGCGAGCGCGGCTACCGCCTCTCCGGCGGAGAGAAGCAGCGCGTGGCCATCGCCCGCGCGATCCTGAAGGACCCGGCGATCCTGATCCTGGATGAGGCGACCGCCTCGCTGGACTCGCGGCTCGAGCGCGAGGTGCGCGAGGCGACGGCCAAGCTGGCTGCCGACCGCACAATAGTGGTGATCGCGCACCGCCTCTCGACCGTCGTCGCCGCCGACCAGATCCTCGTCTTGAACCTTGGGCGCGTCGTCGAACAGGGCACGCATGAAAAGCTGCTTTCCAACGCCGGTCTTTACGCATCCCTCTATAACGAACAGTTCAGCGCCGGAGAGCCAGCCATACCCGCAGCCGCCGACTAGACAATCGCCAGCCAGAAGATGCGAAGCATCTTCCAAGCTCGCCGCAGGCGAGCCACCTACTGACAGTTGTGCCCGAACTGCAGGATCACGCCTAGAATGTCGTTCGTGGCTGATCCAGCGCTCATCCAATCAATGGATCTGGCCAATCTAAGACCCGGTTCAGATACGCCGACTGCTGAGGATCGACGAATCCAATCAAGCAATCAAAGGCCACTCGGACGATGCCAATTGAACGATCAATTGCTATCGGGCATAATGAACTTAACCTTTGCGAGCAAGGAGGGCACGCAGCCCCCTGGCGCCAGAGGCCCGGAGGCATCGCCCATGACGGTCCGTCACATCGAACGCCGCGGGAGGCAAGAACCCCTTTCCGAGACGCTCCTGGCGCTGGCGGCCTCGCTCCAGGATGCCGCCGGCTCTGACGACGCCCTCAACCGCCTCACCGGCGGCCTGGCAGACTGCGGCATCGCCTGCGCCCTGCTCGTGCAGGCCGAAGACGACGGCGGCCTGCTCCTCCAACGTGCCACGCTGCCGCTCACGCCCAACGTCTGGGGACGGCCCCTGCGCCTCCCTCGCCTGGCCGCGGTGCTGAGCCGCGCCCGCCCGGCCACCGACACCAATATCGCGGACGCGTTCACGGAGACCGGCGGCACCGCGCTGCTGACGGAGAACGTGCCCGGTACGATGATCGTCGCGCCGCTCCGGCTCGCCGGAAACCGAGGCGCCGTCCTCTGTCTAACCTCGCGCGACCTGAAGGAAGAAGACACCTTGGCGGCGTGGGGGCTCGCCCTTCAGCTAGGCGCCGCCCTCCGTGAGACCGAAACGAAACAGCCCAGCGCCGAAGAGCCCAAGCAAGCGCCTCCGGTCCCCGAGCCAACGCAGGCCGTCCCGGCAGTCGAGATCCCATCGCTCTTCCACGAGCTGACGCGCCGCCTCAGCTACTCGCTCAGCGGCGACGAGGTGATCCGCGCAGGCCTCGAGGTGCTCGCGCCAACGCTGAGCATCCAGATCGCGGCGGCTGTGAACTGCCGCGGTGACGAGGACGCGACGGTCGTCTTCGCGCCGGAGGGCACGGCCGGCGACAGCATCCAGCGCGCCGCCTCCGACGCAATGGAGGCGTTCGTGCGCCTCACGGGCGGCAAGCACCGCGATTGCGGCCGGGTAGACGTGCAGGCGGTCGAACTCGCGACGAACGGCGCGGGCGCGCCAACATCACAACTCGAAAGCTCGTTGGAAGCGCCACTCGTGACGGACGGTGAAGTACGCGGGCTGCTTCAGATCAGTGCCAGAGCGCCTGATGCGTTCGACGCGGCGCAGGAGCGGACCTTCTACACGGTCGCCAACCAGATCTCGCTCGGTCTGGAACGCATCGCCCTGCAGCAGCAAGCCGAGCGCGCACAACTGGCGTCGCTGGCCGAGAGCCTCAAGGACGGCATCGTGCTGGTCGACTCGTCGCTCCAGATCACGTCCGCCAACAGTGCGGCGAACGAGTTGCTGGAGTCGGCCGGCCTGAAGGAGGGCGCCTCGCTCTCCGATAGCACCCTCGCCGAGCTTGCCCGCGAAGCGCTCGCCACCCAAGAGCCGACCGAGCTGCAGGAGTTGCCCGCCCGCCCGAACGAGTCCAGGCGACGCTACCTGGTCGCGATGGCCGCGCCGCTGGCGGGTTCGCCGGAGGGCTCCGAGGCGGTCGTCATCCTGCGGGACGTGACCGAAGAGCGCCTCATGCA
>JADFRJ010000235.1 GCA_022561355.1 Chloroflexota bacterium
CGCACAGTGGTCAACATACTCGGGCCGCTCACGAACCCGGCGGGCGCGGAGGCGCAGGTGCTGGGCGTCGCGAGCGCGGAGCTGGGAGAGAAGCTGGCGAACGTGCTGCTCAAGCTCGGCACGAAGCATGCGCTCGTCGTGTTTGGCGAGGATGGCTTCGACGAAGTGAGCCTGAGCGCTCCGACGACGGTCTACGAAGTCCAGGATGGCAAGGTGCGCAACTACACCGTCACGCCGGAGGACATGGGCGTCGAGACGCAGAAGCCGGACGCCGTCAGCGGAGGCGCCGCCGGCGAGAACGCGAAAGCCCTGCGCGCCGTGCTATCGGGCGAAGCAGGCCCGTTGCGAGACTTCACGCTGATCAACGCGGCGGCGGCGCTGGTCGCAGGAGACCTAGCGTCCGACATGAAGGAAGGCACGCAGATCGCCGCGAAGTCGATCGACAGCGGCGCGGCGCTCGAGAAGCTGGACGCGTTTGTACGCGTCTCGAATGAGGTGGGGTAAGACCATGGCTAAGACACAAACAACCGGCACCATCCTCGACCAGATCGTCGCGGATAAACGCGAGGAGCTGGAGAAGCTGCTCCGCGACGCCCCGGTCGATTCGCTGAAGCCGCGCATCTCCGAGCTGGACGAGCAGTGGAGCCTGACGCAGGCGATCCTGGAAGGACCCCGAGGCCCGCACGGGGGCGGCAAGCGCGTGCAGCTCATCGCCGAGATCAAGAAGGCGTCGCCATCCAAAGGACGCCTCGTCGCGGTGTTGGAGCACCGCGCGATGGCGCGGACGTACACGATCGGCGGCGCTGCCGGCATCTCGGTCGTCACGGAGCGCAAACACTTCATGGGCGAGGTCCAGTGGCTGCTCGACTGCCGGATGAGCATGCAGGGCTACTATCCGGGGGGCCGGCCCGCCATGCTGCGCAAGGACTTCCTGTTCGACCCGTACCATATCTGGGAGTCGCGGGCCTACGGCGCAGACGTGGTGCTACTCATCGCGGCGATCTTGGAGGAGGCGCAGCTCAAAGAGCTGATCGATCAGGTTCGTGACCTTGAGATGGAGGCGCTTGTCGAGGTGCATGACGAAGCGCAGGTCGAGCAGGCGCTTGGCGCGGGCGCAGAGCTGATCGGGATCAACAATCGCGACCTGCGCACGTTCGATGTCGACCTCGCCAACACGGAGCGGCTGCGCAAGCTGATCCCGGACGACAAGGTCGTAATCAGCGAGAGCGGCATTAAGAGCGCGGACGACGTCGAACGGCTCGCCGAGTGCGGCATCCACGCCGTGCTGGTGGGCGAAGCGCTGGTGACGGCGCAGAACGTCCGGGAGAAGATGCGGGAGTTCATCCTATGACGCGCGTCAAGATCTGCGGATGCATGCTCGTAAGCGATGCGCTGGCCGCGAAGGACGCGGGCGCCGACTTCGTCGGGCTCATGTTCGCGCCGGAGAGCCGCCGCCGCCTCTCGGTCGAGGAGGGCCGCGCGATCGTCGCGTCGCTGACAGGACGGACGCCCGAGCCGCCGCTGATGTCGCTCGGCGGGGAACACGATACGCCGTCGTGGTTCCGGCACGGCGCGGACGCGCTGGACAGGCTGCTCGTTCGCCGCAGGCCGCTCACCGTGGGCGTCTTCGAGGACCAGACGCTGGCTGAGGTGAACAAGATTGCCGCCGCCGTCGGCCTCGACCTGATCCAGCTCAGCGGATCGGAAACGTGGGCGGACTGCCTGCTGGCGAACCGGCAAGTGGTGAAGGCCGTCGAGATCCCTGATGGCGCCTCGGGTGGAGACGTGCTCCGGACGATCGAGGGCGGCACGGCTATCGCCTGCTTGCTGGATGGGAGCCGCGGCCATGGCATAGCGATCGATCCTGTAGTCGCGGGCGATATTGCGCAGGGGTTACCCGTCTGGCTGGCGGGCGGGCTCTCCCCGGAGAACGTCTCCGAGATCGTGGCGCAGGCCCGGCCGTGGGCCGTCGACGTGTCGAGCGGCGTCGAGACGGACGGCGCGAAGGACGCCGAGAAGATACGGGCCTTCGTCCAGGCGGCAAAGGGAGCGCCGGTGTCGTGACGGCCGCGCAGGGCTCATCGCGCCGATCTGGTAGGCACCACGCTTCTGTATCGCCTGGCAGGCGTGAGATGGCCAAGGGCACAGTGCAGCAATCCCGTAGGGACAGACCTTCAGGTCTGTCCGGTGCCAGCCGGCCCCACGCGGGTCCGGAACGCCAGTCGTCGCCGCGTCTCGCTACGTTTGACTACATCGGTCATTACGCTTACAGCATTACCGTCAATACAGTAGCCAGGCAGCGGACGTTCACAAGTAGCGCTGTTGTAGATGATTGCTTGAGCGCCATGACGGATGCCGTGTCCAGGCACGAGTTTGTGGTACACGCGTACTGCTTCATGCCCGATCACCTGCATCTGCTGATCGAGGGATCAGAATCGTCATCGCTCGCCTCGATGATGAAGCGCTTCAAGCAGATGTCCAGCTATCGCTATAAGAAGCGCGCCGGGTGTTCGTTGTGGCAACGTAGCTACTACGATCACGTGCTACGGCAAGAAGAGGACAGGAACGTTGTAGCTGAGTACATCTGGAACAATCCTGTGCGGGCGGGGATCGTGGTAAATCGGGCAGCCTACCCATTCAGCGGCCCCCGGGAGATGATGGGCGTGGGCGGAGAACCGGACAGACCTGAAGGTCTGTCCCTACGAGGCGTCGGAGACGTGCCGATGCGTATGGAGTTGAGACAGGCATGACGGCCCCGGCGATGCCCGACGCGCGCGGCCGCTTCGGCGACTTCGGCGGCCGCTTCGTGCCCGAGACGCTGATGACGGCGCTCGGCGAGCTGGAGCAGGCGTTCGAGGAAGCCTGGCACGACGACGCGTATCGGGCAGAGCTAGACGCCCTCCTGAAGAATTTCGTTGGCAGGCCAACGGCACTCTACTTCGCCGAGAACCTCTCGAAGCGGCTGAGCGGCACAACGTCTGATGGATCCCCGAAGGTGCGCATCTATCTCAAGCGCGAGGACTTGGCGCACACGGGCGCCCACAAGATCAACAACGCCGTGGCCCAAGGGCTGCTGGCGCGCCGCCTGGGCAAGCAGCGCATTATCGCCGAGACCGGCGCCGGCCAGCATGGCGTCGCGACCGCGACCGTCTGCGCGATGTTCGGACAGGAGTGCATCGTCTACATGGGCGCCGAAGACGTGCAGCGCCAGGCGCTGAACGTCTTTCGCATGAAGCTGCTCGGCGCCGAAGTACGCGTCGTCGAGAGCGGCAGCCAGACGCTGAAGGACGCGATCAACGAGGCGATCCGCGATTGGGTGACGAACGTCGAGACGACGCACTACCTGCTGGGCAGCGCCGTCGGGCCGCACCCATATCCGCTCATGGTGCGCGAGTTCCAGTCCGTCATCGGCAGCGAGGCCCGCGAGCAGATGCTCGCGGCGGAAGGCCGCCTGCCGGACTATGCGATCGCGTGCGTCGGCGGCGGCTCGAACGCGATCGGGCTGTTCCATCCGTTCTACAACGACGACGTGCGCTTCATTGGCGTCGAGGCCGCCGGCGAAGGGCTCGATACCGGCCACACGGCCGCGCCGCTCTCGGTCGGCTCGCCCGGCGTGCTCCATGGCTCGTACTCGTACTTGCTGCAGGACGAAGGCGGCCAGATCGAGGAGGCGCGCAGCATCTCAGCCGGCCTCGACTACCCGGGCGTCGGGCCGGAGCACTCGTTCTACAAACAGAGCGAACGCGCGGTGTACGTCGCGGCGACCGACGAAGAGGCGCTGGAGGGCTTCAAGCTGCTCAGCGAGACCGAAGGCATCATCCCCGCGCTTGAGCCCGCGCACGCGATCGCCTACGCAAGCAAGTTCGTGCCCACCTTGGCCGAGGGCACGACCGTCCATCGTG
>JADFRJ010000236.1 GCA_022561355.1 Chloroflexota bacterium
CCTGGCCGCGAGCGCCTACGCGCCGGCAGAGGTGAAGCTTGCGGTCACCGGCTACGGCCGCAGCGACAAGACGCAGGTGCAGGAGCTAGTCCGCGTTCAGCTCGGCATGATCGAAGCGCCGGAGCCTGAGGACGCGGCTGACGCGCTCGCCGTCGCGTTGTGCCACCACATGAAGCGCATCGAAGCGGAGCGGCTGGAGCGCGCGCTGTGATCTCCCACATCGATGGCGTCCTGCGGAAGAAGAACGAGGACGCGCTGAGCATCGAGGTGGACGTTGGCGGCATCTGGTACGAGATCAACCTGCCCGCCTTCGTCTGGCGCTCGTTCGAAGAGGTCGAGCTGGGGGCTAACGTGAGCCTGGAGACGTACCACTACGTGATGGAGCGGCAGCCTACGCCCAAGCTCGTCGGGTTTTCGCGCGAGATTGAGCGAGACTTCTTCAAGAAGTTCATCGAGGTGCCGAAAGTTGGTCCGACCCTCGCGACGCAGGCGATGATCTTCTCCGTCTCGACGATTGCGGCCTGGATCGAGCAGGGCGACACGGCCGCGCTCAAACGGCTGCCGAAGATCGGCACGCGAACGGCCGAGACGATCGTGGCTCAACTCAAGGGCAAAGTCTACAACGAAGCGATGCTGCAGGATGAGGGCTTCTCGGCGGCCGAGAAGGAAGAGGCGGCCTCGCTCTCGGAGATGCAGCAGCTTGCGGTCGCGGGGCTGGTGCGGCTCGGCTATAAGCAGACCGAGGCGTCGGGCTGGGTCGAGGCGGTAACCGCCAACGGGGATGGCGAGCCTCTGGACGCCGAAGCGATCATCCGCGCCGTGTTCGCCCAGCGTAATCAGGAGATCGGCTGACCGGAAGCTCCTCATGCTAAGATAAGGCGCTGTGGAAGTAGCCTTCGCAATGCTCGCCGACGCGGCGAACATCTCCCGGGAAGGGAAGCTCAACATCCTGGGCGCGTTCGACCGCATCTACGGCACCAAGTTCCCCCTTCACTGGCCGCGCATGGTGCTCGTGACGCGCTTCGAGGCGTCGGCGGCCGAGTTCGGTTCGGAGAAGTCGCTCGAGATCATCACGATGGACGCGGACGGCAAGAAGCTCGGCAAGGCGTCCGGCAAGATGAAGATCGGTGAGGGACGCACCGGACGCCAGATCAAGATCAACCACGTCCTGCCTATGGGCATGACGTTCCCCACTCCCGGCGAGTACAGCATCGAGATCCTGGTCAACGGCGAATCGAAGGCGACCGTCCCGCTGGAGGTCGTTCAGCGCGAGCAGAAGCAGAACGGCCAGACCGAGAGCGAACAGCAGGGGACGAACTAGGCGGCGGCCGCCGCCGCTTCGTAGAGCGCTCGGAGGCGGCCTGTCAACTCTCCCGGTTCACCCGAGCCCACGTTCCGGCCATCCACGGCTACCAACGGCAAGACACCCGCGATTGCGTTCGTAAGGAAGGCCTCGTCCGCGCGGCGCAGGTCGTCGACGGTCAGTGTCGCCTCGCGGGCGGCGATCTCCGCAGCCTCCGCCAGCTCCAGCACGGCGTTCCTCGTCACGCCCGGCAATACGCCGTCCGCGATGGGCGGCGTTCGTATGTGGCCGTCGAGGACGATAAACAGATTCGCGATGCTCGCCTCGGCGAGAGATCCTTTGGTGTTCAAGAGCAGGGCCTCGTCCGCGCCGGCTTGGAGGGCCTCACGTTTCGCCAGCAGGTTATCAAGATTGCTGAGCGATTTGATGCGCGTGAGGGGAGACGTTTCGTTTCGGCGTACTGAGGCGATCACGGCGGTCACGCCGTGTGTGTACATCTCCGGCGGATAGTCCGTTGCGGGCCAGGCTTGCAGCAGCAGCACTGGTTGGCCGTCTTCAGGCCCGGCTGTTAGCGTTAGGCGCACTCTCGCGTCGGACAGACCGCAGCGCTCGGCCAGCTCGCTCACGATCTTCGGCAGCCGCTCCACCTCCGCCGGGACGGCGATGGCGAGTTCGTCCGCGCCCGCGCGCAGCCGAGCCACGTGCCGGTCGAGCAGGTAGACGCGGCCTTGCCGCGCGCGAAACGTCTCGAAGAGGCCGTTACCGCGTAGCAGACCAGTGTCGCCGGCCGCGACGCGCGCCTCGTTCGCTGGGAGGAACGCGCCGTCCTGGTAGGCCCAGGCCTTGTCGCTCACGTTCGCGCTGACACGCCAGCGCTCACCGGCACGCGGGCGTCCAGCAGTACGCGGGCCATCGCGGCGCCCTTGTGCAGCGTCTCCTCGTATTCGAGAGCGGGTTCCGAGTCCGCGACGATGCCGCTGCCAACGTGGAACGAGGCCTGCCCGTCCTTGATCACGATCGTCCGGATCGCGATGTTCAGATCCATCGCGCCATCCGAGCCGAGGTAGCCGATCGCGCCCGTGTAGACGCCGCGCGCGACGGGCTCCAGCTCGTCGATGACCCGCATCGCTCGGATCTTGGGTGCGCCCGTGATCGATCCTCCGGGGAACGTCGCGCGAAGCAGGTCGACGATGTCGCGGTCCTGCCGGAGACGGGCGCGCACGGTCGACGTGAGGTGGTGGACGGTGGCATATGTCTCCAGTTCGAAGAGGCCGTCCACGGTGACGCTGCCGGTCTCGGCGACTCTGCCCAGATCGTTGCGCTCGAGGTCGACGATCATGACGTTCTCGGCGCGCTCTTTCTCGCTCGCCAGCAGCTCCCGCGCGAGGGCGCGGTCGGTTTCGGGGCAGGCGCCGCGGGGGCGCGTGCCTTTGATCGGGCGCGTCTCGATTGTGCGGCCGCGTGGCTCGTAGCGCAGGAAGCGCTCCGGCGACGACGACAGGACGCTGAACTCTGGATAGTTGAGGTACGCGCCGAACGGGGCCGGCGACTGGGCGCGGAGGCAGAGATAGACGTCGAACGGGTCGGCGGGGCAGGCCGATTGGAAGCGCTGCGAGAGGTTGACCTGGTAGATGTCGCCCGCCTCGATGTATTCGAGCGCGCGCCGCACCGACGTTTCGTAGGCGTCTTGCGTGAAGTTCGACTGCAAGCAGCGGAACTGAGGCGGCATGGCAGGCGCCGGAGGCGGCGGGGCGAGCGATTGTGGTTCGATTGCGTTGATGCGGTCGTAGAAGGCGAGGTAGCACTCCGGCAGGCGTAAGTCGTCGTGGACCGTGTTGGGCAGCCGCTCGATGTGGCGCTTGAGGCCGTAGCCGAGGTAGCCGACGGCGGCGCCCCGGGGCTTGTGCCGCCATTCGTCGAGCAGCTCGCGGAGGGCGTCGAACGGGTCGCCCTCGAAGCGCTCCGACCCGCCGCGCATCCGCTCGACCTCGACGCGGCGCCCCCACGAGCGGAGCACGACTGCGGGTTCGGCGCCCCAGAAGGAGCGCTGTCCGAGCGCCCCGCCGGCCATGGCGCTGTCCAGCCAGAAGCCGTACGGCTCCGCGCAGGCGTCGCGTATGGTAGCGAGGTCGGGTTGCTGCAAGGGGGGCCTCGGGACTAGTCCGCGGACGATACTCTCAGTTTCACGGCGCCCGTCGCGCGCGTCAAGGTCTTTTGTAATCAGGGCGCGTCGAGGCGGGGGCGGGTGGTAGGATGGATATGACGTGAGGAGATTTGGGACGGCCAGGCGGAGAGCGAACGGCAGGGGGATGGCGTGACGGAACCTGAGGACAACTCTGAGCTCCTAAGCCTCGTAGAAGAACTGAAGGGACTCTCTGAGGCGGAGCTTGAGCCCCGGGTGGCGAAGCTCAGCCTCGAGCAACGGAATCAATTGGCCGAGCTCGCTGCAGCGTTGGAGGCTGAACACTTCTTCGGTGAGGATGAACGCCGGCCTCAGGACAAGCCTCGGCTTGGCAAGATCGAGCAGTTCATATTGGTATATATGGATCGCCCAAGATATTCGCCCCTGTATCCAGGCTACA
>JADFRJ010000237.1 GCA_022561355.1 Chloroflexota bacterium
CGTACTCACGGCGGCTGGCTCGTAGTGTTGGCTGGTGGCCCACGTGCTAACCAACTGCAGGGTGGGCAGCATCGCGGCGTCTGGGATTAGGAAGAATTCTTCTCCGCGCTCTGCCGCTCATTTAGACAGCTCATCGTCACCAGCGGCGATTTCGTCGCTAACCCTACCGATGCTGTAGAGTTGACCTTGTTCATTGGCTTCGATGAGCCAGTTCCAGAACGCCGGACAGAAATCGAAGCCATAGTGCAGGTTGCTGGCTTGCATGAAGACGTTAGCATCGAGGAGATATGCCATTACGCACCTACGCCCAGGCTTCGTCCAAGCTCGCGAAAGGTTCGGAGCTTCGACACACCCAGCATTCGGAAGGCATCGCGATGCAGGGTTTGGCCTTCTAGTGTGCTCATTACGAGCGCCCTGGCGAAGCGCTTGCTAACCCGTGCTGCTTGCGTCAAGTAGAAGTTCCCACCACTGCCCTTTGGGAGCGCCAAGAGGCGTTTGAGTTCCGCTCCGTACAACTCCCAGAGTCGCTCGCGTGTTAACCATCCTCCATCGTGGATTCGGCGCAGTATCACCAGAGTGCTAACCTTGAATCGCCGCGCGAAATGGCTCACGTTAGTCTGCACGTCTGAACTCTGGTCATACTCCTCGCGTAGGACGGCGAGCGGGACAAGCAGTTCCGCTGCAACCCTGTTGCACCAAGCCTCGGCCTCGTGCTCTGGAACCCGTGCTGCCTCTGCATCAGAGACGGCGGACTGGCCCAGCCAGATATGGGCAAGTTCATGTGCGAGAGTAAACATCTGCGCCGATTTGGTGTCCGCGCCGTTGATGAACACCAGTGGGGCGAGATCGTCTGTGATCGCGAAGCCACGGAATTCGGCGGGATCAAGGCGTCGATAGTTGTTGTTAAGTACAACACCACTACACATGACGAGGATCCCAAGCATGTCGGCCTGCTCAATGAAGCGTCGCAGTGCTTCGACCCAAGTCGGCACACGCCGACGTTCCTCCATGTCGAAGTTGAGCACTTTACGCATGCTGGCGGCCGTGGCTTCGACGTCGCTGCCCAAGCTTACGGAACCGACGAAGTTGAGTGGTTCTTCGCCGGTGGAGCGTGCGAAATCCCGGTACCACTCCTGTCGCTGCTGGCACACGTAGACCATTTCCAATAAGTCGGGGCTTGGATGGCCGATCCAGGCATTGGCGGCCGTCCTAAAATCGGGGAGTGGAAGACGCTCGACAGGCGGCTCCTTTAAGAACAAGAATCCGACTGGCGTATGCGTGGCCTTCGCGAAAGATTCGACTTGCTTCAGCGTAGGATTCACGTCTCCTCGTTCCCAGGCTTCAAGGCGAGGAAAACGCTTGAGTAGCTTGTCGAGAGGGAGCCGCGATCGGTCGCGCGCCCAACGAATCATCTCAGGCTTTAGCTCGGCACGAACCATTGAGAACTCTTGCCCCTGCTATCGTGATTGGCGGCAACCCAGCGGGTCTTCGCTCTAAGCGCCAGCGTAGCGCAAACAGTAGCTGTTCATCTACGCGTTGACCGTGGCGTTGGCTCACCTCGTATAGTAGCGAGTCCTTCTGCTTGTTGATGCTACGACTGGCTTGAACATGCGTCCACCAGGCCTCGTCACGTTTGCCTTCAATGTCGTGATGGCGCGGCTGAGGCGGGCGGGCCACCTACGGTGGCCATATGATACCCTGTAGCGACGATGACGAAAACGAAGAAACTGAGCCTGGAAGACCGCGTGGACGAGGTGCTGGATGAGATGCGCCCCTATGTGCATTCGCATGGCGGCGACATCAACGTGCTGGAGGTGACGGAGGACAAGGTCGCCCGCATCCAGATGATCGGCTCCTGCAACGGCTGCCCGATGAGCATGCTGACGATGCGCCTCGGCATCGAACGGCTGCTGGCCGAGAAGGTGCCGGAGCTGAAGGGCGCCGAAGCTGTCTTCGTCGACGATTTCGAATGGCCCGAGGTCGAGACGGCGTAGGGCCGCTCCCGGGTATCACGCTACACTAGACATCGCCACACACAGGTCGCAGGAGGCCCCGCCGTGACCACCCGGACGCCCAACCGCCAGAAGCAGTCGAACGACTCTCCGCCACGCGGCGGGTTGGCGCTAATCTTCCCCGGCCAGGGCTCGCAACACCCCGGCATGGGCAAGCGCCTTGCCGAGATCTCGCAGGCGGCGCGAGAGATGTTCGCGCAGGCCGATGAGGTGCTGGCCGTCAAGATCTCCGACCTCTGCTTCGAGGGCACCGAAGAACAGCTCGGGGAGACCGAAAACACGCAGCCGGCCCTGCTGACGACCAGCCTTGCGCACTTGGCGTTCCTGCGCGAACGGCTGCAGGAGTTCGGCCATCGGCTGGCGCCCGGGCTGATCGCCGGCCACAGCCTAGGCCAGTACTCCGCGGCGGTCGCATCGGACTCGCTCGACTTCAGCGACGGCCTGCGCCTGGTACAAGAACGCGGCCGCATCATGGCGAACTGGGCCAAACAACACCCGGGCGGGCTGGCCGCCGTCCTGGGCCTGGACGAAGAGATCGTCAGGCAGGTTTGCTCAGACAGCTCGCGGGACGGGGCGGTGGGCGTCGCCGTCGTAAACTGCCCTGGCCAGACGGTCATCTCAGGCGAGTCGGAGCCGCTGGAGCGAGCGATGGACCTGGCTCGCGAGCGCGGCGGGAAGGTACGGCGCCTGCCGATCAGCGTGCCGAGCCACATACCGCTGATGCGCGAGGCGGCGAAGGAGCTTTCCGGCTTCATCGACAAGCTGCCGTTCCGCGACCCGAATCCGCCGCTGGTATCCAACATCTCGTCGAAGCTGCTCACCACCGCGGAAGAGGTACGGAAGGAGCTGTCCGACCAGATCTCCTCCACGATCGAGTGGGCGCGCTGTGTGCTCGCCATGGCGGACCATGGGTCGAGTCCATTCATCGAGGTCGGTCCGGGGAAGGCGCTTACCAACCTCATGAAGCGCATCCGGGGTGACATCGAAGTCTTCACTGCTGAGACCGCTTCCGGCGCACAGCTCCTAGACCTAGCGAGCAGCGTGCCCGCGAAACAACGCGAGCGGACGCTCGCCGGCGACGCTACCCAGTAGTGGGTCGCGCAAGCCAGAGGCCAGACAACCGCCGATGAGCCAAGCCACGCAGTACGCGCCGTTCTTCGAGTTGCCCGACGAACAGCGGGTGGTCGTCACGGGCCTAGGCACCGTTTGTCCTGTGGGAAACGACGTGGCGACCGCGTGGCAGGCCTTAGTCGACGGCCGGTCCGGCATCGGCTCCATTACGAAATTCGATACTGAGCCCTTCGGGGTCGCCATCGCAGGTGAAGTACGAGACTTTCATCCTGAGGAGGTGATCCCGAAGAAGGAATTGCGGCGGATGACTGTACCCGCGCGCTATGCGGTCGTTGCCGCGCAGGAGGCGGTCGCGGACGCGGGGCTCGTCGTCGACGATTCGAACGCGGAGGAGGTCGGCGTCATCTACGGCTCCGCGGGCGGCGGCTACCACATGATCCTGGAGCAGGAGCAGATCTTCCGGACGCGCGGGGCGCGTCGAGTCAGCCCGTTTTTGATCTCGCACATGCTGCCGGACGCGGCCTCCGGCCACATCGCGATCATGATAGGCGCGCGCGGGCCCAACCGGTCGCCGGCGTCCGCCTGCTCCACGGGCCCCGCCGCCGTAGGCGAAGCGATGGAGACGATCCGGCGCGGCGATGCGCGGATCGTCATCAGCGGCGGCACCGATGAGCCGCTCCTGCCCGTGCTGATGGCCGGCTTCCAAGCGCTGCGCGGCCTGGCGACCCATGAAGACCCGACGAAGGCCTGCCGGCCGTTCGACGCCAACCG
>JADFRJ010000032.1 GCA_022561355.1 Chloroflexota bacterium
GTGTGGATCGCGCCGCTGCCGACGGAGCCGACCGAGCGCCAGCGCAGGTCGTCGAAGTAGGTGAGCAGGTCCGGTGGGACGTTGCGCTGTTCGCGATAGATCTCCTCCGGCTTGAAGACGCGCGTGTTGAGCGCGTTGCCGTGCTCGTCCGGAATGGCCGCCAGCTTGATGGCCAGCTCGTCCCGCAGCGACGCGAACTCATCCGCAGGGACGATGCCCTCAGGTTCGCGCCCCTGGACGTTGAAGAAGATACGGCCGTAGTAGCCGCCTTCGCCCCAGACCTTGGTGCGGCTCCAATCCACGTCGGCTGGCTTGAGCGGCGCCAGTTCCGTAGGCGCCGTCTTGAGCGTGAGGTAGCCCTCCTGGATGAGCCACTCGTTGACGCAGATGCCGCCCTCCATGAGCTTTGCGCCGTGGTCTGAGCAGACGAGGACGGCCGTCTCATCGTCCAGCTCGCGCAGGACGGCGCCGACCTCCTGGTCGACGAGGCGATAGTAGTCGAGCATAGCGCCGCGAAACGGGTTGTTTGGCTCGAAGCGATGATGGCGCTCGTCGAAGAAGCGCCAGAAGCCGTGGTGCATCCGGTCCACGCCGATCTCCACCATCATGGCGAACTGCCACGGCCGCGTCTTCAGCAGGTGCCGGAACAGCGAGAACCGCCGCTCCGTCATGGCGCGCACCTCCTTGAGGATCCGCGCGCTCTCGTCGGACCGGAAGTTCTCAACGTCGACCGCGTAGTTGCCGACGACGCGCCGGATTTCGTCGCGGAGTTCGGCGGGATGGGTGTACTCGCTCTTCGTGCTGGGCGTCAGAAAGCAGCCGACCGAAACGCCGTTAACGCGTCGCGGTGGGTAGCCGGGGGGCACGGCCAGGAGGATCACCTCCTGGCCGGCGCGCCCGATAATGTCCCAGACGGCGTCCTCTTTGACGGACGTCGCATCCGCGATGCGCAGCCCGTCGTAGGAGTAGTCCTCGCGGTTGCGGAAGCCGTAGATACCTAGTTCGCCCGGGTCACGGCTCGTCATGGAACAGGCCCACGCGGGTACTGTGATGGCGGGGACGACGCTCTGCAGCTCGCCCCAAACGCTCTGCTCCATGAGCTTGGGAAGGTGTTCGAGCTCGTCCTTGAACTGGTCGAAGACGAGCTGAGGGGCGGCGCAGTCCAGCCCCAACACAACCATTCGCTTAGCGCGTGGTGGCAACGATGTTCCTACGAATGCTCGCTTGAGTCGGACGCGCGAGAGGCGGTCGCTTCGAGAGGTATCACATGGGCTGGGTCCGTGGCCTTCGTCCCGTCAGCCTTGCGACTGAAGAAGTAGTTGAAGCCATCGTTGGACGTGAAGCGCCCCCGGAAGTCGGGCCTGGCGCCGCCGTTCGCCATGTGGGTGATGTACTCCTCGCGCGTGATCGTCTCAGGGCATTCGTAGCAGATGAGCGCCTTTGCCTCGGGCGACCCATCCCTCTTGGTGAACATCCTGCGGGCCCGTTGGAATTTTCGGCTGTTCCAGGCACTCTTGAAGCTCTGGTTCTCGACTGTCGCGAAGTCGTCCTCTCTGAAGAACGTCCCGCAGCAGGGAGCAACGCCGGAATCGATTTGGATGACAGCGCGCTGCCAGAGGAACTCGCAGCCATCGACGGAGGGGGCCTGGAAGAACTTGTAGGGCCCATCTGGGTCCCACTCCTCGCCCACGACCCAGCCTTTGCTGACATCGATGTCCATGTCGAGATCGAGCGCCAGCTCCTTCGCTCGTTCAACGTCCGCGACGTTGTGGTCGAAGACATGGAACTCCCAGATCAGGCGAGGTGTTGAGCTGCCGAGCTTTTGCTTCGATTCGTTGATTCGCCGGACGTTCTCCAGCGCTTTGTCGAGATTGCCGTTCACGCGATACTGGACGTACGTTTCCTGGCTGGCGCCGTCTAAGGACACGCCTAGCGTTGTGAGGCCGGAAGCGACGAGCGCGTCCGCTCGCTCCTGGCTGAACGGGAAGCTGAAGTTTGTGCTGATGGTCGTGCCGACGCCCTTGTCGGTCGCGATCTGAATGAGGTCTGGAATGTTCTTATTGAGCAGTGGCTCGCCCCAGTTGTGCAGCTCAACCTGGAAGAGGTAGTCGCCTAGTTCGTCCATGATCCGTTCGTACAGCGGCAGCGGGAAATGGGCCTTCGTGCGGCTCACGTCGCCGACGCCCGTGAAGCAGCCGGGGCAGGATAGGTTGCAGACGTTGGCGGCCTCGATCGTGAGCATCAGCGGATAGCCGAGCAACTTCTCGTGCGCTCGCATGCGCTGAAAGCGAACAAGATACAGGTTGAGGAGCCGCTTCAGCGTGACCTTCGTGCCTGGGTAGGGGGGACGCCGAAAGAACTCACGCACATCGTAAAGAGCGAAATTTGGTCGATGCATTCGGAGCAAGCTCATCATCCTGACCTACGGGGCGTTAGATCAGTTATGGTAAACTTCGCCCCCAGACCTGTCAAGCATAGCAACGTTTCCGGTCGCGCCCTCGTTACGGGCTATGAATGACGGGACCTGAGACCGAACTCAATTACACTGAGGCCGCCGCCGACCCGGCCCTAGCTACTGAGCCGAACGTATGACTCGAGCCAGCACTCTTGAAGACACATTCCGCGTCAGCCCCGATGACGCGGAGTACCTACAGATGCTTCGCGAAGAGGAAGAGTTTTGGGATACGCATGTCGAAACGCTGCTCACCAAAACTCCCCGACGTTCTATCCAACGCTACCTCAATGAGCGCTTCACCGGCGATCCTGACAAGCTCTGGTATCAGACGATCGGAGACGAGGGCGAGTTCGCAAACGGTTGCGTGTTCGGTGCCGGGCCCGGTCAGGTCGAAGAACAGTTGCTCAAACGGCATCCACAGCTCCACCTGACGATTTTTGACATCAGCGGCGACGCGCTGGGACGCCTGCAGGGAAGGCTGGACGGACAGTACCCAGGCCGGGCGGAGACGCGACAGCAGGACCTGAACTTCGTCGAACTCCCAGCCGAGGCGTACGATCTGGCTGTCGCGAATGCTTCGATCCATCACCTCGTGAACCTGGAACACTTCGCCTATCAGGTCAATCGAAGCCTGACGGCGGAAGGGCGCTTTTTCATGAATGACGCTGTCTTTGAGTCCTACTTCCAGTTCACCGAAGAGAAGAAGCGCATGTTCCAGACGTATGTGGATGCAACGCGAGATAGCAGCGAGTCGCGATTCAAGATCGTCTGGCCGTCCAAGGACGAATGGGAGTTCAGCCCGTTCGAGTGCGCTCGCTCAGGCGAGATCCTGGACGTCTTCGCGCGTTACCTCGCCCCGCTTCGCATCAGGACGGCAGGCGCGCTGCTGGCTCTGACGCTCTTCAGGCAGCCTGACGACTCCAGGGGGCGGTTGGGCCGTGTGATCGATGAAGTACGGACGAGGCTGTTGAGGAGAGGGCTGAGCGTCACGAGCGGCCGCGCACGCGGCGAGCTGCTCTTCCTCCTGGACGGCCTGATGTGCGACAGCGGGCGTCTGGTGCCGGGTCAGGCGTTTGGCATCTACGGCAGGCGTGGCGGCTGACACGATGCAGGCGCAAACAATTCCACACGAGCCAGACGTATGACAACTGCCAACGCTCCCGAGGACATCTTCCGCGTCAGCCCCGATGACGCGGAGTACCTACAGATGCTTCGCGAAGAAGAAGTGTTCTGGGATACGCACATCGATACACCGCTCAGCAAGACGCCCAGACCTGCTGTTCAGCGCTACCGTAACGAGCGCTATACAGGTGATCCTGAGAAGCTCTGGTACCAGACAATTGGAGATGAAGGTGAATTCACTAACGGTTGTGTCTTCGGTGCTGGGCCTGGCAAGGTTGAGGAAGAGCTCCTGGGACGACATCCGCGACTGCACCTAACGATCTTCGACATCAGCGGCGATGCGCTTTCGCGATTACAAACGCGGCTGGACTCGAAATATCCGGGGCGGGCAGAGACGCGACAGCAGGATCTGAACTTCATTGACCTCCCAACCGAGACGTATGACCTGCTCCTTGCCAATGCCTCATTACACCATCTCGTGAACCTGGAGCACCTCGCCTTTCAGATCAGCCACAGTCTGACGCCGGAAGGACGATTCTTCATGGAGGATGTTGTTGGTGAGTCCTACTTCCAATTCGCGGATGAGAAGAAGCGCATCTTCCAGATGTTCATGGACGCCACACAGGACAGCAGCGCGCCGCAATTCAAGATCGCCTGGCCGTCCAGGGGCGACTGGACGTACAGCCCGTTCGAGAGTGTCCGCTCAGGCGATGTCCTCGAGGTCTTCGAACGTTACCTCCAGCCGCTACGCATTCGAACCTCCGGCGCACTTCTAGTACCGACACTCTTCGTGCGGAACGACGGCGCCGGTGGCCGCCTCGCCCGAGCGATCCGTGCCTTGAAATCGAGGCTGATAGGTAGGCGCCAGAACATTCGGCAGGGCGTCTCACGCGGCGAACTGCTCTTTCTCCTGGACAGCGTGATGTGTGACAGTGGGCGTCTGGTACCCGGCCAGGCGTTTGGGATCTACGGCAAGCGTGGCGGCTGACTACTCAATGTAGCCCAGCCCCCGTAGCCGCTCGCGCACGGCTTCCTCTTCCTCTTCTGTGTAAGGAGCCGTCTCTCCGGACCGCTCGGACGGCGCGGCTGGCCGTTCCGCCGGCTGAGGCGTCCGCTCTAGCAGCTCTTCGGCAGTGCGTCCGTCTGTTCCCTCTGGCGCGCCGACGCCCTGGAGGGCAAGCAGCGTCGGCGTGACGTCGAGAATGCTCACGGTTGGCGCTTTGGCCTCTCGGCGGAAGCTTGGCCCCAGGCCCGCGATGATACCGTTCATCGAATGGACCCCCTGACAGTAGGTCCAGCGGAACATCACGCGCCCCAGGCCGTTGTTGTGCGCGTAGCCGTCGTGGCACTCCAGGAGGAAGTCCGGCGCGTTCCCGTCGTAATCGCCGTGGAAGTAGCTGCCGCCGTCCAGCACCTCCTTGATCACCGGCTGTCCGTTTTCCGGGTCGCGGAACTCCATGAGCGTGGACGTGACCAGTTCTGTGACCGATTCAACTTCGCCCGGCGATACTGAACCCGTGGACTCGCGGCCGGCCAGGTTCAGATGAACGCTCTCTGAGAGGTCACTGTAGGCGACCGAGCCGTCTAACAGTTGGCGCTTCACTGGATAATGGCGCTGGATGATCTGTTCCAATCTCCCCGCCAGAGGCTTCACGATCCTCCCCGTCTTCCGTAACACCCGAGCGGCCAGAGGTTCCGCGTCATGCCACTTCAGTAAACCGGCCTCCGCGAAGACCTGGTTGACGTCGAATGTGTTGTGAAACGTGCGAAATCCATGGTCGGAGACGAGGAGGACGTCTGACTCTGTCGTGTCAACTCGCTCGATCAAGCTCGCGATCGCTTCGTCCATCTTTACGTAGAAGCGCCGCACTTGTGAGTAGAGCGGGCCGCGCTCTGTTAGCTCTTGCCAGAAGACATGCTGGACGCGGTCCGGCGCCACGAACACCACGAAAAAGACGTCCCAAGCCTGTTTGCTCAACAGGTACTCCGCCACCTTGCGACGATTGTCGACTAGGGCGATCCACTCCTCTAGGAGTTCTTCCTGCTGCCCCGCCTTGCCCACCCAGGCGATGTCCGGCAGGAACTCACCGACGGCGTTTTCTACTTCCGCCGCCAGCTCCGCGGGCCACGTGTAGGATCGGTCGAACGAGGTCACGGCGCCCATCCCGCCGATCATTGCGCCGTTGATCTCGAACGGCGGATAGAGTGGGGGCATGTCGATGACACAGGAGCTTCGCCCGGCGGCTGTCAGCGTCTCCCAGATGGTGGGAAAACCGATGACCGAGGAGTTGGTCACGGTGGTGGTAAAGGGGGTATCCGTCTTGCGGATGAAATCGTAGACGCCGTGCTTACCTGGATTGACGCCCGTCATCAAGGACGTCCAGGCGGACATCGAATTCGTTGGCCGGATAGACTCCAGTGTGGCGCTCACGCCGGAGTCGACGAAGGCCTTCAACGTCGGCATGGCGCCGTCCTCCATCAGCGGGTTGAGCAGGGACCAATCCGCTCCATCGAGGCCGATCACTAGTGTGCTACGCGCCATGCATGCCCCCTATCGCTCGACTCCATCGGGGGCCGCTTTTTCTGCCGTCGCTTCTTCGGGAAGCAGCCCTTGCGCCTCAAGCGATCGCCTAAAGACTCTCTGGGTCGCATCCGAAGCCGTGAGGCGGTTCATCATATACTTGTCGATAACGGCGTCTGGGTCTCCATCATCAGCGATCTGTCCTGCTTCCATGAGGATGACCCGATCCGCGAACTCCCGCAGTGTACCTACGTTGTGGGTGACCAAAATGATCGTGGCTGATTGCTGCTTCAACTCCGCGAAGTGATCGAAGCACTTTTGCTGGAAGTCGGCATCGCCCACGGCAAGGATCTCATCGATCACTAGGATCTCCGGCTTCACATGGACGGCGACAGCGAACCCCAACCGGACGTACATGCCCGTTGAGTACGTTCGCATTGGTTGGTCAATGAATTTGCCGAGGCCCGAGAACTCCAGGATCTTCGGCATCAGTTCACGCGCTCGCTTCTTGCTGAGGCCCATGAACAGAGCGTTAACGTACGCATTTTCGCGCCCCGTAACGCTAGGGTGGAATCCCGCTCCAAGTTCGAGTAGGGCGGCGTATCGTCCATGGATCGAAACGGTTCCGCTCGTGGGCGGCGACAGGCCGACCATGGTCCGTAACAGTGTGCTCTTGCCGGATCCGTTCACGCCGATGACGCCCAGAATCTCGCCGCGAGGCACGTCCAGGGAGACGTCTTGCAGTGCCCAGAACGCCTCGCCCGCGAGCCGGCTCCTGATCGTCCACGGTTTCATGATCATGTCCTGGAGGTGCAGAGGCGTGGTGCGATTGAGGAAGTATCGTTTGGATACGTCCTTCAGCCTAATGGCGTAGCGCTGCTCAGAGGGCATCCGCAAAGTGCCTCTCTAGTTTATTGAACAAATATAGCCCTAAGGCTAGGGATGCCGCCGTGATCACCAGCGCCGGCCAGATGGCTCCATCAACGAACTCACCATGGAGGAACAAGTTCCTCCACGCGTCAATCAGAGGCGCGACTGGATTGAGAGCGAGGACCGGTCTGAACTCATCCGGCACGAGGTCGAGCGGGAAGATAATGGCCGAGAGGTAGAACAACAACAGGAGGGCTACCTCTACCATTGGCCCAAGGTCGCGAAAGAATACGTTGAGCGTTGCTAGCAGCGTTCCGAGCCCGACGAGTAGTAAGAACTGGAGCGCAATAAGCGCAGGGATGCCGAGAATCCAGGCCGTGGAGGGGCTGATGCCGGCGACCAAGACGAACCCGATCAAGATGGGCAGCGTCAGGAGGAACTGAGACGTGTTGAAGAGAACGGCAGACAGCGGGAGGATCAGCTTGGGGAAGCGGACCTTCTTCAAGAGCCCGCCATTGCTGACGAAGATGCCCGTGGCTTGTTGGATCGAACCAGCGAACCAGAACCAGGGGAACAGTGCTGACAAGAGAAAGACCGAGTAGTTCGGGATATCGATTCTCAGCACCTTTCCCAATGCGAAGTAGAGAACGGTCCCCAGGGTCAGCGGGCGGGCGATCCACCAGATGAAGCTCAGGACGGTACCCTGATAGCGCACGCGAATATCGCGAAGCGTGATTGCCAGGAGCAGGTCCCACGTCGTGGAAACCGATCGCAAGAGGTCGGTGGCGCTAGTCGTTCGAGTGATAGTTGCTGCCATGAGTCTCCGTGGCTCGCCTATGCTTCCGCTTCGGGCAGGGTGAACTCGAGCATCTCCTGGCCGCGGGGATGTCCCCAGTCGCCGATGTACCGCGCTTGCCATCCGATCTCTCGACCGATCTCTCGACCGATCTTGAGAATGTCTTCCGCGTCGTGTTTGAACGTAATGTCGTCTGCCGATTTGGCGGGGTTCTCATAATCAGGCGGCATGAAACGCGCGGGTACGAACGTCGAGTCCAAGGTAGTTGGCCGGATCAAGGTAACTGATAAAGTGCCGCCCGGCACGCAGGCTGCCACACGCTACGTCAACAAAGACATCGTCTGGCCTAAGGCCCTGACCGACCATGAAGTCGATCTGTACTTTTCCGATCTCCTCCCAGATGCCGCCAACATAGCCTCGGTGGGCATAGAGGCCAGGCTGCAGAAAGCTCCGCAGCCGGCGGTACTGATCGAGCGCTCGGGCACCTCCTGGGACTGCGTTGATTATGTTGACCAAGTTGCGGCGCATGTGCGTTCCAGGTCCCTCCGTCGTAGCTACTGAGCCTGGTTGTTGACGCCTCCAAGCGGCATCGAGTCTGTATATGGTAACACAGCAGCTAAACCGGGCATTTCAGATCTGGCCCCCTTTACTAAGTGTGTTATGATCATCTGAACGGTGCCGTTGAGGAAGGTAGGGCAGAGGACCCTAGCTTAAGGTGGAGGCGCCGTGGTAATTAAGGCGGGGAGAACGTTGTCGAAGGTAGGCGAGGAGCGCACCGCTCCTTCGGTTGCGGTGTTGACTGTAAATACCGACGGCGCCGCGTTCATGGCGGAGTTCGCGGAGTCTTTGACTGCGGTATCGTACGAGAACTTCCAGCTCGTCGTCGTCGATAATGCGTCCTCCGACGATTCCCTCGATATCCTGCGCCGCTTGCATCCGCAGTCGGTCATTCTGGAGAACGACGCGAACCTCGGTTTCACTGGCGCCTGCAACCGCGGCATCGAGTACTGCCTGCGACAGGACTTCGACTACGTGCTGTTTCTCAATGGCGACGTGCTCGTAGAGCCGGACTTCCTAGACCGTCTGGTAGCCGCGGGCGACGAACGTACGATGACCGCGCCGAAGTCGTATCTCTATCACCACCCGGGAACGCTCGACGACTCCGTGGGGCAGTTCGATTGGACGCGCGGGACGTGGAAGCACCAGATCCTTGGGAAGCGCCCCACGGATGATTTCGATCAGCCCCGCCTTGTGGACACAGCGAATTTGTCCTGCCTACTCGTGCCGGCGGGCGCTCTACGCAAGGTAGGCCTCTTGGACAACAACTTCTTCATCTACTACGACGACACAGACTTCGTGCGCCGCGCGCACGACGCCGGATATCGGCTCTGGTTCGCGCCGGATGCCGTGATCCATCATCGGAAGGGCGCCACGATCGGTGGTTCGGAGACACCTTTCGGCCTGTACTATCTGACGCGGAACCGTCCGTACCTGATCAGCAAACACGTTCGCTCGCCTGTCCGGCGCGCGCTCTTTTGGACGTACTTCATAACGAGCCGCCTGGTGCGCACTATCACGTTGGTACTGCGCGGCAGGCCTGATCTAGCGAGAGCCATAGCCGCAGGGATGGTGGACTACTGGCGTGGAAGGATGGGGAAGACCGTAGAACGCGGGCACCCGTCCAGCGAGGACGTAGCCGGCAGCCCTGGGTTGAAGCTCACGGAAGAGACCCGCCCGGACTTCTGACTCGGCATCGGGCGAGCGAACACGATTTTCGATTGACAATCGTTCGACCCTATGCTATATAGGTTCCACTGCGGCTGGTGGCCTCAGTAAAGAACCTGCCCCGCCTTTCCCCGCCGACGGGAGGCTAATGATTAGCTTCTCGGCGTTCGGTTACCGGTACCCGCTGCGGAGGACCCGCTAGTTGGGGCCAAGCAGGAGATGATCGGCGTGGCTAAACCATCAGGCAACCAACATGACTCCGAACCGGGCGAGCATGGCCGTTCCGCGCGAAGCGGCGCGAGCGCGCGGCATGTGCTCGTTACAGGCGGCGGCGGCTATATTGGCGCGGTCCTCGTCAGGCGACTGCTCGACCAGGGGTATGCGGTTCGTGTCCTGGATACGCTTTACTGGGGCAAGAAGCCTCTGGCGGAGGTGCTCGATCGCATCGAGTTGATCCAAGGCGACATTCGCGACGTGGAGGACTCCTGGATCGCGGGCGTTGACAGCGTCATTCACCTCGCGGGTCTGTCCAACGACCCAACGGCCGAGTACGACCCGCAGGCTAACTGGGAGATGAATGCCCTGGGCACGGAACGCATCGCAGCGGTAGCGAAGCGCGTCGGTGTCCGGCGCTTCACGTTCGGTTCGAGCTGTTCCGTTTACGACGGCCTCCCGAATGGCCAGGTCTACACGGAAGAGGCCCCGGTCAACCCGAAGGGCGCATACGCCGAGGGGAAGCTTTACGCCGAAGCGCGCCTGCGGGAGTTAGCCGACGAACACTTCAGTCCGGTGATTTTGCGCCAGGCCACAGTGTTCGGCTTCAGCCCTCGTATGCGCTACGACCTCGTCGTCAACACGTTTGTGAAGGACGCAATGCAGGCCGGCAAGCTTCAGATCCACGGTGACGGCCTGATCCGCCGGCCGTTGGTTGATGTTGCGGATGTCGCGCAGGCTCACATCGCGTGTTTGGAAGCACCCGAGGACGCGGTGCGCGGCGAGACGTTCAACGTGGTCCAGCAGAACTACCAGGTGAAGGAACTCGCCCAGCTTGCTGCCAGTGCGCTCAAGACGGAGAGCTACGAGGTCGACGTGAAGTTCGTGTCGGCGCCTCCGCGGGTACGCGACTACGAGTGTTCGAATGAGAAGATGACAAGCGTTGTCGGCTACACGCCCCAGCGCACGGTTCCGATGGCCATCGCCTACATGATAAGCTGGATCCGGAGCAACGGATACATGGCTTTCGACAACCCTCGTTTCTATAACATTCGCTGGATGGAACTCCTGAAGGAGCAGGGCAAGGTGCCCGCCACGCCAGCGCAGACCGTCGCTCGAGCCCACGTCTAACGTATGCGCACGCTCCTAATTGGCAGTAGGGGCCAGTTAGGAAGCGACCTGATCGACGTTTGGGACGGCGGCCTCGTCGCCTTCTCTCACGAAGAGTTCGACGTCTGCAATCGCGACCAAGCCCACGAAGTGATCGCCCGCGAGCAGCCGGAACTTGTCATCAACACCGCCGCGTATCATCGCGTCGACGACTGTGAGACGAACGGGGCTCTGGCCTTTGAGGTGAATGCGTTGGGCGCGAAGAACGTCGCCGACGCCGCGCGAGAGGCGGGGGCGGCCATCATGTTCATCAGCACAGACTACGTCCAGGATGGCCTCAAGGGGAGTCCCTACCTTGAAGACGACCGACCGCGCCCCTTGAGCCTCTACGGGACCTCCAAGCTGGCTGGAGAGCACCTGGTGCGGCAGAGCAACGCGCGGCACTACGTCGTGCGCAGCTCCAGCCTGTTCGGCGTCGCGGGCGCCAGCGGCAAGGGCGGAAACTTCGTTGAGACCATGATCCGCAAGGCCAAGGCCGACGAACCGCTGCGTGTGGTGGACGATCAGGTGTCGTCTCCAACGTTTACGGCAGATCTCGCCTCGAAACTCGCCGAGCTGGCCACTACGGGCCGCTATGGCCTCTACCAGATCACGAACGGCGGGCAGACGTCATGGTTCGGCTTCGCGGAGAAGATCTTCGCACTGATGGGCCTAACGCCCAGCCTCACGCCAATCAGCAGCGACGAGCTGGACGCGCCAGCGCGCCGTCCCGCCTTCTCGGTGCTTGAAAACAGGGCTCTTGTTGAAGCCGGGTTGAAGAAGCTGCGTTCTTGGGAGGACGCGTTGGCGGCATACCTGACCGCCAAGGGCCACGTCTCGCCGGCGGGGTGAGCGTTAGCGCTTGAGGGCGGCGATCTCGTCGCGGGAAGCCGTCGAGATCTTGGAGGGCCGAGGCGCCTTCTGTGCGCGCATTGTGAGGACCGCTTCCTCGATCCCGACGACTGGACCCCAGAAGCGCTCGCAGAAGTACTGCCAGCGCCGGTTGCGATTCGCCAACGAGTGAAAGAGGGCGCCCGCGAGCGCGCGCGGCCATGACAGCACAACATTCTTGTCGCGTGGCGTGAGCGAGAAGTTGAGCTGCGCGTGCTCGATGCTGAAGTTGGCTTCCGCGTAGTAGGCAAACGCGGCGCCATCGAAGTACGTGTCGTCGAAGTAGGCGAACGTGGCGATCGAGAGGCCACGGCGATGCGTCGGGTCCTTCCACGTCACGAAGGTTGAGGCGGCGTGCGGCACTCTCACGTATACGTACGCGCCTTCCTTGCAGACGCGCCAGATCTCGTTCATCGTGTCGAGGAAGTTGTCCACGTGCTCCAGGATGTGGAAGACGACAACGACATCCACCGAGTTGTCCTGGAATGGCAGGCCGTGATTGAGATCAGCCACGATGTCGACGCCGGGAATTAGAACGTTGTCGACGCCGATGGCACCCCGTACCTTGCCGTCACCACAGCCGAGGTCGATCTTGATGGTGGGACGTGATCGAGAATTAGTCATATTCGTCAGTGCTCACGATAGTATATACGAACGCCTCGCCGTCACCGTTACGACATCCATAAAGACGAAGCGTGGGCTTCGTCTCAGCGCCTGCGACTCTGTGATGGCTCGCTTCTCGTCTTCTGTTCAGAATCGTCACTGATCATAACACGACGTTGCCAGCCGCCGTTCCGATTGCCATTTCAGCCGAATTCTGTAAGCCTAGGCCGGCTGGCGGCGTTGTCTGGTTAGAAAGGCGGCTGGTATCATAGTGCGGCTGCCTGCAACTGGCAGGCTTCATGCCCTGCCGGAGGTGGGCTTTTCTGTGCGAGCCGCGAACGGCTCGCACCGGAGACTCAACATGACGCGTATTTTGATCCTCGCCCGTGGAGTTGTCGGCAAATATATGTCAAGTCCTGGCATCAGGGCGTACTACATGGCCCAGGTTCTGGCCAAGGAGCTACCTAATGCGCAGGTCACGCTGGCGGTGACCAACAAGGAGGATCAACCGAAGCTCCAGGGCGTCAAGGTCGTTCGCTATAGCGGGATCAGCGTGTTTAAGCTGATTGCCCAAAACGACATCATCATCAGCTCCGCGTTTATGCCGCACTTCGCCTTCTTCTTCCGAGAGAAGCAGTTCGTCGCGGACATGTTCAGCCAGTACTTCATCGAATGGATGGAACTCACCCGCTCCGAGTCCAGGGGCATCAAGCAGGTCGTTTGGATGAACATGAATCGGACCTACCTAAACATGCAGCTCACGATGGCCGACTATGTCATCTGCGCAAACGAGCGACAGCGCGATACATACATCGGCAGCCTGAGCGCGCTGGGCCTGATCGATCCAGACGCGTATGAGGCAGACGATACGCTGCGCCGCTACATCGATGTCGTCCCGCATGGCATCCGCCCCGACGAGATCAAGCACAAGAAGAAGGTGCTGAAGGGCGTGTACGCCGGCATCAACGAAGGCGACAAAGTGATGCTCTGGAACGGAGGAACGGTTGCCTGGTACGACCCAGAGCCGTTCTTGCGAGCGCTACACATCCTGTCTAAAGAGCGGGACGATATTAAGGCGGTATTCCTGGGGACGTTCTACCCGGATCTGAGCGCGTTCCTCGGCTACGGGAGCCGCTTTCAGACGGCCTTCCAGCTTGCGAAAGATCTTGGGTTGTACCAGAAGTCGGTCTTCTTCGAGTTCGGTTGGGTCCCGCATGCCGAGGTGACGGACTATCTGATTGAGTCGGACCTTGGCATCTGCACGTACTTCGACAATCTTGAGACGCGCTACTCTCATCGCACGAGGTTCGTCGACATCTTCTGGGCAGAGAAGCCCCTCATCTGCACGAGGGGCGACGTGTTGGCCGAGATGGTAGAGGAGCGCGGATTAGGCATCGTGGTGGAGGAGGGCGATACGGAAGGCATCGCGGACGCGATCAGACGCCTCCTGGATGACAAGGAATTCTACACGCAGTGTCAAGAGAACCTGCGCGCGATCAAGCCCGAGCTAACCTGGAACGTGGCCTTGCAGCCGCTGGTGCGCTTCTGCCGCGACCAAGACTCGTCGGCCGTCGCGAAGTCGGGCCGGATCTTGCCGCTGATGCGCCGCATCCTTGAGTATCTCATCGCCCGGACCCGGGACCGATTGACGCCGATCCGCTGATGAAGATCTTGGTGCACTCCCGTGGCGCCGTCGGGAAGACGATGGCGAGCAGTGGTGTCCGAGCGTACCACACGGCGCGTGTCCTGGCCGAACAGCTCCCTGACGCCCGCGTCACACTCTCCGTTCCGCACGAACCAGACATTCCCTCGCCGCACCCAAACCTGAAGATCGTACGTCAACGCGGCCAGTGGAGCGACCTGCTGGAGATGCTGCGCCATGACATCATCGTCTCGCGGAACTTTCCCCCGCAGGCGATACTCCTGCTGTTCAACAAGCTGTGGGCATTGGACTTCTATTCCACGTTCTTCATTGAATGGCTGGAGATCTCGAAACGGATCCCACACGCTGGACGCCGCAGGATCTGGACAGAATCCAACCGGCATTACATTAACTTCCAGCTCACCATCGCCGACTACATCGTCTGCGCGAACGAGCGGCAGCGCGACGTCCTCATTGGCACGCTGGCTACGACCGGCTTGCTTACGGGGAACGTGTATGAGCGAGACAGGACGCTGCGGAAGCTGGTCGACGTGGTGCCATACGGTGTTCAGCCTGGCTGCCCGCAGCCTGGGCGGAACGTGCTGAAAGGCGTCATTCCAGGCATCCGCGAAACCGACACCGTCCTGATTTGGAACGGCAGCATCATGGAGTGGTTCGACGCCAAGACCGTGATCCGCGCGATGGCGGAGATCGCGCGCGTTCGCGATGACGTGAAGCTCTTCTTCCTCGGGACCGAGCACCCTGACTTCGTGACCGGCGTACTGGAGAAGCCGCCACGCGAGGCGGTTGAGCTGAGTAAGGAGTTGGGCCTGTACGAGACCTCGGTGTTCTTCAACATCGGTTGGGTGCCATACGAAGAGCTTGGCGCCTACCTTGCCGAGGCCGACATCGGCGTTTGCGCCGGCTTCGACAACACCGAGGCGCGGTACGCGTTCCGCACGCGGTTCGTCGACCTGTTCTGGGCGTCGCTTCCAACCGTCTGCACAGAAGGTGACG
>JADFRJ010000238.1 GCA_022561355.1 Chloroflexota bacterium
GAGACCCGGGATGGCTTGGCGGGGGGGGTGCAGGCCGGGCTGAGGGGCGTTGTGCTTGCCAAGACGGAGTCCGCGGCCTCTGTGCGGCAGGTCGACGTGCTGCTGCGAGAACAGGAGCTGATCCATGACGTCAAGCCGGGCACGGTCGATCTGATCGTCGCGATTGAATCGGCGGTTGCGCTGCTGCGCTGCGAGGAGATCAGCCGGGCATCGACGCGGATCTCGGGCCTGATGCTGGGCGGCGAAGACTTCGCGTTCGATATGGGCATCCGTCGAACGAAGGAATCCCACGAGCTAACCCATGCGCGCAGCGCGATTGCCATCTGCGCGCGGGCGGCGGGCCTGCAGGCGTTCGATACGCCTTGGCCCCACATCGACGACATCGAAGGGCTGATCGCGGAGGCGGAGCAAGCGCGGTCGCTCGGCTTCAGCGGCAAGTACGTGATCCATCCGAAGCACATCCAGCCGGTCCACGATGTCTTCAGCCCGAGCGAAGACGAGATCATCTACGCGCGCAAGGTGCTGGAGGCCTGGGAAGACGCGGTCGCCAAAGGCGACGGCGCCGTCCAACTCGACGGGCACATGGTGGACCGGCCGATCGCGGAGCGCGCGAAGCACGTTGTCGAGCAGGCGGAAGCTATCACGTCCGCCGGCAGCGAGTCCGCGGCCGGGCAATGAGCGAGGCGCCCTTGGAGGGGCCAACTCTCCCAAAGAACGCGATCGTCATCCTGCTCGACTCGCTGAACCGCCACATGCTGGGCGGCTACGGCGGCACCGAGTTCGACACGCCAAACCTGGACGCCTTCGCCAAGCGCTCGCTCGTGTTCGAGAAGCACTACGCAGGCTCGCTGCCCTGCATCCCCGCCCGCCACGACCTGCTCTGCGGTGCGCTCGACTTCCTCTGGAAGCCGTGGGGATCGATTGAAATCTGGGAGCAGTCGCTGACGGCGCTGCTGCGCAAGGCGGGCGTCACGACGCAACTGGTAACCGATCATCCGCACCTGTTCGAGACGGGCGGCGAGAACTACCACACCGACTTCAACGCCTGGCGGTACGAACGCGGCCACGAGAGCGACCCCTGGAAGACGCGCCCCGACGATAGCTGGATCGGCGCGCCGATGTTCCCAGAGCGGTTCATGCCGTACGACAACTCGCGGGGCTACTTTCGTGAGGAGCACGACTTCCCGGGCGCCAAAACGATGGCCGCGACCGCGGAATGGCTGGACGAGAACGCAGGCTACCACGACCGCTTCTTCCTGTTCGTCGACGAGTTCGACCCGCACGAACCGTTCGACACGCCCGAGCCGTACGCCTCGATGTACGACGGCTCCTGGGAGGGCCCGCACCTGATCTGGCCTCCGTATATCAAGGGCGCCCTGGAACGCGGCGTGCTCACGGAACGCCAGACGCATCAGCTACGAGCCTGCTACGGCGGCAAGCTGACGATGATCGACAGCTGGTTCGGCAAGGTGATGGAAGCGATCGAGCGCAACGGCCTTTGGGAGGACACGGCCGTGATCGTCTGCACAGACCACGGCCACTACTTGGGCGAAAAGGACATCTGGGGCAAGCCCGGCGTGCCGGCGTATGAGCCGCTCGGACACATCCCATTGATGATCTCGTGGCCGGGCGTCAAGCCAGGCACGGTCTCGGCGCTGACGACCACGTCAGACATCTTCGCGACGCTCGTCGACCTGTTCGGCGTCGAGGCGAAACACCGCACGCATGGCAGCTCACTGCTGCCGCTCATTCACGGCCAGGCCGAGTCGATTAGGGACTACGTCCTGTGCGGCGTCTGGGGCCGCGAGGTGCACCTGATCGACGATCGCTTCAAGTACGCGCGAGCGCCTGCGGACGCAAACGCGCCGATCTCGATGTGGTCGAACCGCTGGTCGACGATGCCGATCCCGTCGCGCCCGGGCCTGCGCCTGCCCGTGCCGGACAGCCGCGCGTTCCTGGACAAGATGCCCGGCTCCGAGGTGCCCGTGATCCGGCAGCCGTTCCGAGAGGGCGACCTGTTGCCCTACTGGGCGATCGGCCCCTTCTCAGGCAACCACCTGTACGACCTGCGGGAGGACCCCACCGAGGACGAGAACCTCCGCGGCTCATCGGCCGAGGAAGAGCTGGCCGACAAGCTGCGTCAGGCGCTGCAAGAAGTGGAAGCGCCGGACGACCAGATGTCCAGGCTGGGGATGGAGTAAGACTACTCTCGGAAAAAGGCTAGCTAGGGCAATAACATACTACACTGGTTGCCGAAGGGCCTCTCGTTCCTATCAGGCCTGCCGGAAGAGAAGCGCAGACAGAGGATCATTGTGCCGATTCAAGCCTGGATTGATGAGAGCGAATCAAGGGGCAAGCTCAGCACTTTCACGCTCGCTGGCTTCATTGGCCGGGCCGAAGAGTGGGCAGCGTTCTCAGATGACTGGACTGCTGCGCTACATGCTGATCCGCGCATCCCATACTTAAGTACCAGGCAGGCCGAAGGGCGCACAAGCTGGTTCCGAGGGGACAAAGAGAAGCGGGACAAGAAAATACTGACCCTTACGAGAACAATCCAACCATACGATTTCACGTTGGTCTATGTCTCGATCGATCTCAATGCCTACCGAGAACTGTATCCGCCGGTACCGGTGCCGGAAGTTTCAAGGAAGACCAAGGCATATAGGCGGCTCCAAACGCTAGCCGCGTCGCCGTATGCGTTTTGCTTCCTTCTGATATGCACGGCGATCTGCAACGAGGCTCTAGATCGCGGCGTCACGGACAGGATCGAGTTGTTCTTTGACGAGCACGAAATCTGGAAGCCTCGCGTTCGAGACTGGTGGCCGATCTTTCTTACATCGCTGAAACCTCGCGAAAAGGCAATCATGCCAATCGATCCGCTCTTCCGTGACGACAAGGAAGAAATGCCCCTCCAGCTAGCCGATCTCTTTGCATGGATACTAAGCGCCGACTTCAGCATGAAGAGACACGAATTGGAATGGCTCGGTAAGGAACTCGGTCCTATCTCACGAGCGACGCGCAGCGGCTTTTGGTCGCGTAATGCCTTCAAGCAGTTCGCTGCCAACTACAAGCAGGGCGAACTGGAACCGGACATGGAGAAGGCCCTGGATCAGTTCCTAGGAGAATGACTCAGACGCCCGCGAGCCGCGCTTGGGTTTCTCCTCTTGCTTTGGGGACCTAGCTAGCTACATCTGGACGAGGCCGACGGCGTTCCCTTCCGGGTCTTCGATAGCCGCGATGGTGGGTCCGTTGGGTACGTCAGTTGATGGAAGTGTGACCTTGCCGCCAAGCGCTGCCGTCTTCTCCAGCGACTCGCCGAGGTTTGCGACCTGGATGTAGATCACGATGGCAGAGTTCTCGGCTCCACTCAGGATGCCACCAATGCCATTCTCGGGCGGCCCTTTGCCTGCCGGAATTGACAGAAACGGCGAGCCTTCGGACTGCTCGATATCCCAATCGAACATCTCGCTGTAGAAGGCTTTCTGCTTTTCGACGTCCTTCGCTTGAATCTGGAAGATGACAACGGGCCGTGGCCAATCAGACATGCCGGTGCTCCTAACTACTTGAGTCCCATCTCTTCTTCGACGCGGGATAGCTCCGGCGCGATGGCCTTCAGCTCCGGCGCGAACTCCGCCATCGCACGCTCTGGGTCCTTTAATCCGTTGCCGGTAATGACGCAGACGATCGTCTTGCCAGCCAAGTCCGCGCCCGCCTTGGCCTGGCCGAGCAGGCCGGCGACACAGGCCGCGGACGCCGGCTCGCAGAAGATGCCTTCCTCCTGAGCGAGCC
>JADFRJ010000239.1 GCA_022561355.1 Chloroflexota bacterium
CCTGGATGCTGTCGTTGTCAGGGATTGGATCCTCCTTCGACACGCCTTGGCGCGTCCCACGTCGCAAGGGCCCGTTCGGCTGCGAGGGCCTGAAGACCCTCGCCTACATCGACAGGCTAAAGCCTGTCCCACGAGTATTAGTGACGCCGGACGGCTAAAGCCTGTCCCGCGTGGAGGGCGGCCGGATGGCCACCCCTACAATTCTCTATTCGAGGTCGGTGAGGCCCTCGCGGGGCGCGCTGACGAGGACGGCCATGTTGCCGTCGGGCTGCCTGCCTTCATGCATGAGCTGGTGCGTCTTGCCAACCTCATCGAACTGGTAGACGTGCGATAGGGCAGGGTCGACCTTCTTCTGGATGACGAGGTCGTTGATGCCCTTGGCCTGTTCGTCGTTGGCGAAGTGGGAGCCCTGGAACCGCTTCTGGCGCATCCAGAGGTAGCGCAGGTCGACGACGGCGTTGTAGCCGGTGGTGCCGGCGCAGATCACGACCATGCCGCCGCTATCGCAGACGAAGATCGAGGTCGGGATGGTGTCCTCGCCGGGGTGCTCGATGACGATACGCGGGTTCTTGCGCTCGCCGACGACGTCCCAGAGCGCCTTGCCGAAGGCGCGGGCGCCCTTGACCCAGGTTCCGTAGGCTTCGTTGTCGTTCACGTTAGGCGGCAGGCCCCAGTGGTCGAAGTCCTTGCGGTTGATGTAGCCCTTCGCGCCTAGATCGACGCAGTGCTGGCCCTTCTCGTCGCTCGAGGTGACGGCGACGGGGATGCCGCCCAAGGCTCGCGTCACCTGGATCGCCATTGAGCCGAGGCCCCCGCTTCCGCCCCAGACGAGGACGACGTCGCCCTCTTGAACGTTGTGCGGCGTCCAGTTGGTGAGCATGCGGTAGACCGTGGCGCCGACGAGCATGTAGGCGGCGGCGGCCTCCCAGGTGAGGTGCTCCGGCTTGGGCAGGCACTGATGGGCCTGGGCTTTCGTGAACTGCGCGAAGCTGCCCCAGTTGGTCTCGTAGCCCCAGATCTTTGCGCTGGTGGCGACGATCGGGTCGCCGCCGGCCTTGATGAAAGGGTCATCGTCGTCCCAATAGCCGCAGTGAACGACGACGCGATCGCCAACCTTGACGTTCGTGACACCGCTGCCCGTGGCGTAGACGATGCCAGAGGCGTCGCTGCCGCCGATGTGGTAGCCGGATTCGTCGCCAAGCTGGGCATGAACGCGAATGACGTCGACGGGGGCGCCCAGAGCGGCCCAGACGTTGTTGTAGTTGATGCCCGCCGCCATGACGTGAACGAGCACCTCGCCAGGGCCGATCTCTGGTACGGGCAGCTGTTCAATCTGGAACGCCTTGCTCGGCTCGCCGAAGCGCTCGCGGCGGATGACCTGAGCGTACATCCGCTCCGGCACTTCGCCGATCGGGGGGCTTTGGCCTATCTCATAGATCTCGGTTGTGCCGGCCGTCATGTGCCTTCCTCCTGGCGGTATACGAATTCGCTTGCAGCCTGGGGATGATACCCGAAGCTAGCATCAAGCGTCCAGCTTCGTCTAGGCATGGCTGAAGCAGGTCCAGATGCCGAAGATAACTAGGAAGGAGCTATATGCAGGACGCTACACACGATGAAGCGCCGCTACTTGATGACCCTTGGCGCTCGCCCCTTGATGAGTTGGAGCGCACGCTGAGTGAAGTGGGGCGCGCGCTTTCGGCGCTGCGCGGGTCATTGGAGAGCGGCGGCGCGATTCCTCGAATTGACGCTAGCCCAAGCGAACCCACTGGAAAGGAGCCGCAGGCTGCGGCGGACGCGAAAACTGCACCGGCCGGATTTCAGGCTGTCTGGCAGCGTGTCAAGAGAGTGGGCCATGCAAGGGAGGGAGGCGGACCGGATGCGGCGGATGCCGCGGCGGGACCGGGATTCAGCGAGCCGCCGGCGCTGGAGTCCGACTATGAGTTGAACGATGAAGCGCGAGCGGTAGGCAAGTCACGGCTCTCTAGTTTCGAGGGCGTATGGGAGCGGCTGGAACGGGAGCGCAAGGAGCGCTCGGAGGGCGACATCGAGGAGATCGCCGAGGTGCGCGGCCTGGAACACCTGCCGCAGACGTACCGGATCACGGTCGAAGACCGAGATGGCACGCCAGTCGATCTCGTGACGATCCATCGGGCACTGCTGACATTCGCGGCGGCTGATGACATCTCGCTCATAAACTTCGCGAACGGCGTGCCGATTGTGTCGATCCGTGTGGAGGGAGAACTCGACCTCGAGCGCCTGGCGGCGGCAATCAGTGCGGCAACTTCTCGGCAGTGCGAAGTGATCCCACAGGACAAGGGGAAGCTGTTCCTACGCTTGTCTAGTGAAGAAGGAAATAAAGGTTAGCCATGGCCAAGAAATCGGCGGCAAGTGATAAGAAGATCGTGAAGTTGAATGGGGCGAGCGCGCCAAGCCCTGGCCGCGAGCATGGCGGGAGTGAGGAACGCGCGCGCCAACTCCACGGTCTGTCCGTACTATCACTGTTCTTGCACAGCACAGCGACAGTGCAAGAGATGATGTCGACGCTATTGGAGCATGCTCCAACGGTGACAAGCAGCGTTCTCGTGTATCCGTTGCTGCTCGATCGTAAACGCCAGATATTGAAAGGTTCAATCCTAGAGGGCTGTACGGACAGCGTGCTGGAACGGGCGATGGACGCCTTCCAGGAAGATCTGACGTCGTTGGAGTATTCGATCCTGGACAACCATGCGTTGCACGAGCTGCTCGAAGAGGGCGAAGTGACGCTGCATGACGGCCTCGGCATACTGATGGACGGCGTGCTGCCGGAAGAGCAGTGGAAGGCGGCTGAGCGCGAGCTGAACGTTCGCAAGCTCGCGATGGTGCCGATGGTCGTCGAGAACGAGCCGCTTGGCATGGTCGCGCTGGCGTTCGACCACGATGAGATCGACGTGGAGGTGCTGGAGCTGCTCGTCGGCCACCTGACGCTGGCATTGCGGGACCTGCTGGTGCGCGATGAGGTTGTGCGGTTTAGCGACACCGACTCGCTGACGTGGGTGCCAAACGGCCGCTACCTGAAGCGGGCGCTGGAGAGCGAGATCGCGCGCGCTGGCAGGTACGGCCGCGGGCTGGCGCTCGTCGCGATGGACATCGACAACTTCGGGGAGTTCAACGCGAACTACGGGCAGTCTCTGGGCGACCGGCTGCTTCGGACGATCGCGACGACGTTGGCCGAGGCGGTATCGCCGCCGGAGCTGGTGGCGCGCCTACAGGACGACGAGTTCGTCGTGCTGTTGCCGGAGACGAACAGGGCGACTGCGGTGACGATCACGACAAGGCTGCTCAGCACCCTGGCCCAGGTTTCCGCGTTCAGCGAAGAGGGGGCGCCTCCGGTGACGCTGAGCGTGGCGATCGCCTGTTTCCCTGAGGACGCCGACACGCCGAAGGCGCTGCTCAAGCGAGCGCTCTCCGACCTCGCGGAGCAAAAGGCCGACCTTCCGGTCGCCGCGGGCCAGGCGCAGGGTTAAGCTCCTTTCTCCGCTCTTCTTAAACGGGGCATCCCTCGACGAACTCGGGATGGGCGGCCGGATGACCGCCCCTACATAGGCCCATCCTTCGACAGGCTCGGGATGGGCGGCCGGATGACCGCCCCTACATAGGACCATCCTTCGACAGGCTCGGGATAGAGGGCGACTCCTCGTCCTAGTACGAGCCCGACTGTTCGAAGATCTGGCGCGGATTCTCCACTGTCATCTGCGTGATCTGTTTCTC
>JADFRJ010000033.1 GCA_022561355.1 Chloroflexota bacterium
CAGGGGGATCGGGCGCTTCTCCAACATCGCGCGCACGACGTTCGGGACGGCGTGCGACTCCGGGTCGCACAGCTCGTTCGGGCCGTAGGGGTTGAAGTAGCGCATGATCGTGCAATCGAAGTCGTAGAGCGTGCGATAGACGCCGAGGAACGTCTCGACCGCCACCTTCGTCGCGCCGTAGGGGTTCGCCTGCATGCCCAGCGGGTCTTTCGCGCAGGGGCAGGCTCTTCGGGACGCCGTACACGGTCGCCGACGAGGAGAAGACGATCTTGCCGACGTCGGCGCGCCGCATCGCCTCCAACAGGCGCACCGAGTTCACGATGTTGTTCTCCGCGAAGAGCACGGGCTTCGCCACCGAGACCGCGACCTCCAGGAAGCTCGCCAGGTGGATCACGGCGTCGTGGCCGCGCAGCGCCCGCTCCGTGGCAGCCTCGTCCGCAAGGTCGGCTTCGACGAACGCGACTCCTTCCGGGATGAGGTCGCGCCTGCCGCGCGACAGGTTGTCGAGCACGGTGACGTCGTGGCCTTCGGCGAGCAGCGTGCGGCAGACGTGGGAACCGATGAAGCCCGCGCCGCCGGTGACGAGTACGCGCAAGCGGCTAGCCCTCGAACCGCTTGAAGACGAGGCAGGCGTTCTGGCCGCCGAACCCGAAGCTGTTGGTGAGGACGATGTCGACATCCTGCTGACGCGACTCGTTGGGGACGTAATCGAGGTCGCAATCCGGGTCCGGATACTCGTAGTTGATCGTCGGGTGGATCGTCCCCGTCTCGATCGTCTTGATCACGGCGACCGATTCCAACGCGCCCGATGCGCCGAGGGCGTGGCCGATCATCGACTTTGTGGAGCTGATGGGCACTTGGTAGGCGTGCTCTCCGAAGACGGTCTTGATCGCCTGCGTCTCCGAGGAGTCGTTCAGCTGCGTCGATGTGCCATGCGCGTTGATGTAATCGACCTGCGCCGGCTCGATGCCTGCGTCTTCCAGCGCCCACCGCATGCAGCGCGCCGCTCCCTCGCCGTCCGCGCAGGGAGCCACCATGTGGTAGGCGTCCGCGCTGGCCGCGGCGCCGATGAGTTCCGCATGGATGCGCGCTCCGCGGGCCTGCGCGTGTTCCAGGCTCTCGATCAGCAGCATCGCGGAGCCCTCGGCCGAGACGAAGCCGTCGCGCTTGGCGTCGAACGGGCGGCTGGCCTTCTTGGGATCGTCGGTACGGGTGGAGAGCACCTTCATGACGCTGAATGAGGCGAGGCCGAGTTCGCAGTGGCCGGCCTCCGTACCACCAGTGATCATCGCGTCGGCCCGCCCTAGCCGGATCATGTCCATCGCGTGGCCGATCGCCTGGGTCGCGGCAGCGCAGGCCGTCGTGATCGTGGTGCTGGGCCCCTTTGCCTGCTGCGTGAGGCTGACGTGGGCGGCGGCCATGTTCGGCAGCGTCTTGAGCATGTAGAACGGGTCGACCCTCATGCCGCCCTTCTCGACGATCTTGCGCACGGCCTCGTCCGAATTCGGCAGCCCGCCGAAGCCGTTCCCGATCGAAACGCCCATACGCTCCGGCGCCACGTCGCCGTCCTTCAGCCCCGAGTCTTCGACCGCCTGCCGGGAGGCGGCAACCGCATACTGGCTGAAGAGCGCCATCCGGCGGGCCGCCTTGCGGTCCATATAGTCCTCCGGATCGAAGTTGCGAACGTCACCGCTCGTCTTCGCCGGATACGGCCCGGGGTCGACGCGCGTAATCCAACCGATGCCGGATACGCCGTCGACCAGGTTCTGCCAATACTCGTCGACGCTGTTGCCGAGCGGCGTTATCGCACCCATGCCGGTTACCACGACACGATGGCCGTTGTTCTGCTCACTCATACTTTCACCTCGCTCCTTGGAGGAGCTGTCTCTTCCAGCGGCGGGTCGTACGCCACGCCCAGCACGTGTTCTCGCGCCTCCGCCGCGACGAACAGCGAGCCACAGATGACGACCGGTCCGCCTGAGGCGGACGCGACCGCCGCGTCGACCGCGGCGCCAACGGGCTCCTCTATCGCGATCGGCACTTCTCTGTCCGCAAACGTGCGGACGACCTCGCGTGGGTCCATCGCTCGCGGGTGGCGCGAACGCGTGGCGATCGTCTGCACCGCGAGCGGCGCCAGCTCTTCCGCGATCGCGTCGACATCCTTATCGCCAGAGCAGCCGATCACGAAGACGACATTGTTCAGCCCCAAATCATCTCGCAGGGTCTGCGCGAGCGCCCGGGCCGAATCCTTGTTGTGAGCGCCATCCGCGATCAGCGGCGGCCGGTGCTTCAGAAACTCGATGCGGCACGGCCAGCGCACCGACGCCAGCCCGCGCTGGACGGCCGCTTGATCGATCCCAAGGCCGTGCGAGGCGATCGCCTCGGCGGCCAAGACGGCTGTCGCCGCGTTGGTCTGCTGGTGCCGGCCCAACAGCGGCAGCTTGAGGCTGTAGCGCGCCTTGTCCGTCTTCAACTCGAACTCCTGCCCGTCAGCCGAACGCTTCGCGCGGCTCATCTGGCACGCCTGCGCGACCTCTACCAGCTTCGCGTCCCGCTCCTCGCAGACTCGCCGGACCACGTCGACCGCCGATTCTCGCTGCGGCGCCATGATCACTGTGGAACCGGGCGTGATGATGGCGGCCTTCTCTTCGGCGATCTTGGGTACCGTATCGCCCAGAATTTCCGTATGCTCCAGACCGATCGGCGCGATGACACAGACCTCCTTCGACTCGAAGACGTTCGTCGCGTCGAGACGTCCGCCCAGGCCAACTTCCAGTACTTGCCAGTCGACTTCGCGCTCGCGGAAGTAGAGGAACGCAAGCGCGACGAGCGCCTCGAATGTGCTCACGCGGCCGTACGAGCCGTCGCTGTCCTCGGCGTTCATCTCAGGCTCAAGCTCCCCGGCTAGCCGCCCGAAGTCCTCCGTCGCGATGGGCTCGCCGTCCACGGCGATCCGCTCGACGAAGCGGTGCAAATGAGGTTTCGTGTAGAGACCAGTCGTGACGCCCCCAGCCTTGAGGACCGCCGCGATCATCGCGGAGATGCTGCCCTTGCCCTTGCTGCCGGCCACGTGGACCGTGCGCCTGCCAAGATGCGGATCGCCGAACCGCGCCAGCAGCGAGTGCATCCTGCGCAGGTCCCAGCGGCCGGCGTCCGCGGCCGAGCCCGAGCGCTCCCAGTCATCGCGGCGCTTGAGGAGGCGAAGTGACTCTAGGTATTCCACGCGATTACGTTCCGTTCGAGTACGAACTGATGCGCCAGCTTCGCGCTGGCCTTGCAGTATAGCAACGGGCTAGCGTTTATTTTTGGCAGGCGCCCCGACCGGGCGAATCCGGAATGTGCACGCGGCATCTCCCCGGAGCAGGCTTGTTGTGAGACGCGCGTCGGCGCCTACAAGCTGGCGTACAAACTCGACATCGAGCGAACAGACGCAACTGTTCTCCCCGGCCACGTTGGGGAACGGGCATGTGTACTGCTTAATCAGCCAGTCATCGCCTTCTTGAGACGCCTCTGCCAGACAACCGCGCTCCTGGATGATCGCTGTCGCCTCTTGCACTCGCTCAGAGAGCGGGCGTCCTTCCAGCCGGTCCATGTACGGCGCGGCAAAGCTCGTTGCAACTCGGCGGAGCAGCGTCTGTAGGGCCTGTGCCCCAGCCAGCGCGCGTACCTCCTCCAGCAGCGCGTTCGATAGCTGGTCGTACGACTTGGGGTAGAGCGCGTCGCCCTTTACCGTCAGTTTGTAGACGAGGGCTGGCCTGCCCACCCGGCCGCGCTCCTCGTGCGCGGCGACCAAGCCCTCCCGCTCCAGTACTGTCAGATGCTGGCGAACGCCGGTCGGCGTGAGATGAAGGAAGCAGTCGAGATCTCTGACGGTCGCTCGCCCCTGCCGCCTGATAAAATCGAGGATCTGCTGTCGAGTCGCCTGCATAGCCCTTAGTCAAAGATTCTACCATACGCTTCACTCGTGCTGCTGCGGCGACCTCGCTTGCCCCCCTATTCGGCTCTTGTTAGCATGATCGGGCCACGGGGCTGTAGCTCACTTGGGAGAGCGCCTGTCTGGCAGACAGGAGGTAGCGGGTTCGACCCCCGCCAGCTCCACCACACAACCTCAATCGGCCTCATTACGAGGCCGATTTTCTCTCTAGGGCGCACACCTCCAGCTTCCCGGCCGATACTTCTACGGGACTATGCAGAATTCAATTTCAGCCAGCAACAATGAGCGGTCCAATGCGAACCCGTTCGATGAAGCGCTGCGCCGTGTAAACGCAGACCGGAATTTCGATCAGCTATATGAGATCGCCGCGCGCCGGCTCGATTCGGAAGATGGAGCGCAAGGGGTGGACCAGACGCTCCTCAATCGCGTTGAATAGCCCGAGCGGTTGAAGATCCCCGGTTTCCCTACATAATGTGGTACGATCTTTCCGGGCCGGACAGGAGAAGTATGGTTATGTACGGCCCCCAACGACGTTGTGAAAAGGGACAGATGCGACGCGGGGAGCCGCATCTTTCTGCGGGGGAGGATCTGCAAAGGAGCAAGGCATGAGCTTCACGTCTTCTCGCCTGCGGATGGCCGCTTTGGTCATCGTGGCAGCCGCCGCTCTGGGACTCGTAGTGACTTCATCCGCCCTAGCCGGCGGCCCTAACCCGACAATCCGAGTGAGTCCGTCATTTCAAAATGTCGCTGTCAACGGTGACGTAGTGGTGGATATCAGGATCGAAGGCGCGCCGGTATTCGCCGCCTACGAGTTCCACCTATCGTTCGACCCCAGTGTGTTGCAATTCGAGTCCGTCACGCGTGGCGGCGACATTTTGGCAGACGCTGGACGGACCCCTCTCTGCTTGGGTCCAAACGCTTTTGACCTTCAAAACGGGATCGTCAGTTATGGGTGCGCCTCAACCGGTGGGTCGGGCGGGCCATCAGGTTCGGGCCTGCTCGCCACACTTACCTTCAGGGCGGTCTGCCCCGACCAGACTGAACTCGCGTTCGTTCCAGTTGGCCAGGATCTAGATGTGGACCCGGTTTCCATCTCAGGCCCGCTTGGCGAATCGATCGATACGAACGGCGTAGGCGCCGACGTGAACATCAACGGCCCCGGCTGTTCAAGCAGCACGCTGTTGGGCGACGCCAACTGCAACGGCGAAATCAACGCCATCGATGCCGCCATTGTCCTGCAGATCACCGCCGGGCTGCTCGGCGCGCCCTCGTGCGCGCAGAACGCCGACGTGAACAGGGACGGCAGTATTAATAGCATCGACGCGGCGCTGATCCTGCAGTTCATCGCCAGGCTAATCAGAAGTTTCTGATGAAAGCATGGATGCGGCAGCACAAGCAGAACTTGTCCTCAAGATCTTCCTAGCAGCCTTCTGCGGGGGGCTGATCGGTTGGCAGCGCGACCGTCATCAGTACGACGCGGGCCTGCGCACGATGGCGCTCGTCGCCCTCGGCGCGACGCTCTTCACCGGGCTGAACGACACGCTCGGAGTCGACCGTATTGCGGCCAACATCGTGACCGGCGTCGGCTTTCTCGGGGCCGGCATCATCTTCCGAGAGGGTGCGACCGTTCGCGGCATCACCACCGCGGCCACGGTGTGGTCTGTCGCGGCGATCGGCATGGCGATTGGCGCAGAGCTCTACCTGGTAGCGCTGGTGACAACGCCTCTCGTGTTCGTCATTCTGGAAATGCGGTCGATCTCTGGGTACCTATCGGGCCGCCTTTCGGAGATGCCGTTTCTCGATCCCCTAAGGAGTTCCTCCAGCGACACGGAGGCATCCGCGCCCGACGACGACGGCGGCTAGTCCTTGACAGGCTTGACAACGTTACTTGCATTTGGCCATGATCGAGTTAGTGATGTCCCGTAACTCCTACTACCTGCCAACGCTAGTCCTGAGCGCGCTTCTGCTCGCAGTTGCCAGCATCGCCTGCGGTGACGGGACCAGCACCCCCAATACGATCACGATCGTTCCCCCCGCGGACGATGTGCTCACCGTTGGCATTGTCGTTGATGAGACGCAGGTCCTGAACGGCTTCCTATATGGTGACGAACACGCGGACATCGTCATCCTCAGCCACATGCAGCCCAACGACCAGAGCGCGTGGTTCTCATTCGCGGAGGAGCTGGCGGATCATGGCTATGCCGCGCTCACGTTCGATTTTCGTGGCTATGGCATCTCCCCAGGCGACAAGGATTTCGGCAAGTTGGACGAAGACCTCGCCGCTGTGGTCTCCTTCATGCGCTTGCGAGGAAAAGAGCGTATCTTCCTCATCGGCGCAAGCATGGGAGGAACGACGTCGCTCGTTGTGGCAGGGAATGAAGACGTAGCGGGTGTGGTCAGCATCTCTTCGCCGGCAGAGTTTCAGGGACAGAACGCAGTGGAGGCTATCGCGAAGGTCTCGGCGCCGTTGTATTTAATCGCCGCCGAAGAGGACACAGCCGCCATGGTGAGCATGGATGAGCTGCTGGAGAACGCGGGACGGACGGTGGCTTCAGAAACGTTCGCCGGAGGCGAACACGGAACCGCGCTGCTGGAAGGGACTCAGGCCGCGGACGTAGGAGCCAAGATCATCCGGTTCTTAGACGAGAACGCGGCCTGACAACTCTGCGGACTAACTAGTCCGTTCCACCAGGTCGTTCGGTTCACTGCCGCCCTCATCCACGGGCGGCAGCCGTTCAGGTGGCTCCAGCACCTCTTCGCTCGCCACTGGCGCAGCGGCTGCTGGGTCTGCCATGGGAGCTGACGGCGGAGTTGGATCTCCAAGCGGCGGCGGCGGGGGCCCTGCCGGGGCGAATGGCGAAGCCTGTGCCTCCACGGGCGGAGCTGGCGGGGGCTCTGCGGGGGCGATGGGCGCGGTCCGTGGCTCCACGGGCGGTGGTGGCGGGGGCTCCGCCGGGGCGATCGGCGCGGCCTGTGCCTCCGGGGGCGGCGGCGGTGCGCTGGCAGCCTCTTCGAACGGTGCCGGCTCTGGCGTTCGATCGAGCGTCTCGATGCCAGCGCGCACGCTGCCCGTAAAGGCATCGAGCTGCTGTTCTAGCTTCTTGAGCATCTCCATCGCGTAGCGATCGGCCTCATCCATTTGCTCAGAGGCGAGCTGCTCGCCTTCCCTTCGTTTGGCGTCCGCGTGCGTTTGCGCTTCGCCAATGATCCGTTCGGTCTCGCCCTGAGCGGTCGTAATGATCTGCTCGGCGCGCGCTTCGGCCGCCACGGTGATCTCGGAATCGCTGATGCGGCGGTTGACCTCCTCATCAGCGCGAGATAGCCGGAGCGCCGCCTCTTCGTCCGTCTGTGCGAGCACCTCTGTCTTCCGATCGAGCAGTTCCTGGGCTTCGCGAACCTCCGCCGGTACGGCCGCGCGCAGCTGGTCGACGAGGTCTAGCAGCCTGCGGCGGTCGATGACGCTGCCGGTACCGATTGGAAGGCGTCGCGCCTCCCCAATGACCTCTTCGAGCCGGTCAATTAAATGTAAGAGGTCGATGGCAAGTACCTCCCGTACAAGCCCAGCTCTCTAGCGAAACTTCTGCTTGAGCGCCTGGGCAACATGCTCCGGCACCAAGTTGGTGACATCATACCCTAGACGGGCCACTTCGCGAATCCTCGTCCCGCTAATGAACAGGTGCTCGAGGCTGCTCATCATGTACACGGATTCGATTTCGGGCGCCATTCGCTTGTTCATCAGGGCCATGTCGAATTCGGCCTCAAAGCCGGTCACCGCGCGAATGCCTCGCACCAGCACCTGCGCGGACTCGTGCTTTGCGAATTCAACCGTCAACCCCGAAAACGATTTGACGGTGACGTTTTCGTACGCTTCCATCGCCTCGGCGAACAGAGCAACTCGCTCCTCGGTTGAAAAGAGCGTGCCGGACGGCAGATCGAACACGCCCACAACAACTTGATCGAACAGCCTTGCCGCCCGCAGGCCAATGTCCACGTGGCCGTTGGTCACGGGATCGAATCTACCCGGAAAGAGCGCTGTCGTCACCGTGCAGCCTCCTGATACATCGAGACCTGAGTATCGCCGTAGCGGCGGCTCCAGTCCAGTTGGAGCTTGCCCAGCCGTGTTGGAGCGGCGCTCCGGCTACTGTGCTCCAACACGAGCGTTGCTTCTGGGGCGATGAGGCCGGATTCCGCGATTCGCGCCACGTCCCTCGCGCATGCCTCGTCATCGTATGGCGGGTCTAGAAAGAGCAGCGAGTACTGCCTATCAAGCCTGTCCGGCGCCAGCTCTGCCCGCATACGAAACACACGTCCTCGCGCTTCAAATCCGGTCGAAGCCAGGTTCTCGCGGATCGTTGCCGCTGCCTTGGCGTTGCTCTCCACAAAGTCACAGCGGCCGTCTCCACGGCTGAGCGCCTCGATCCCGAGCGCCCCGCTGCCGGCGAAGACGTCTAGCATTTGTTCGAACTCCACTCCTCTGGCTTCCAGCGCATCGAACAGCGCCTCGCGCACGCGGTCTGCCGTGGGCCGCACGCCGGCGGGCGGGCTCTTCAGGCTCCGCCCGCGTGCGACACCACCAACCACACGCACCGCTTACGGCGCAACGGTCAGCCGTGGCTGCACCGGCACGCTCAACTCTTGCCCTACGTGCGTCAGGCCATCGCTCACGATCAGCGTGAGGACGTACGTTCCGGGTTCATCCGGAGCGCGCCAGGTCACCACGGGGCCGGCCGTGCTCTCCAGCACACCACCGGAGACCTCCCATCTTGGCGTGAGCAACGCGCCGTTGGGCTTCACGAGCGTGACGGCCCCCGTCTCGGCGTACTCTAGCAGCACGGGCCAGATGCCAGCATCCTCGCTCGCTTGGGAAACGTCCCGCACCGAGACGCCGCCCAGCTGAAATCGCCGCGCCAGATCGAGCTTGAAGGCCTCGCTGAAGGCGTTCGCGAGCCAGACGACCCGCGCCCCTCCCGGGCCGGTGTAGCTGAACGTCACAGCTCGAGCCGTATCGTCCCAGATGAGGCCGCTTGCGCCTGTCTCGCCTGATAAGTTCAGCCCCAGCGCGATCAGCGTCTCGCCGGTAGCGATCGAGCCGGATGGCCGCGTGACCGGCGTACTCGCCAGGCCAAGCGCCTCGATGAGCGTGTACGACTGCAGACCATCAACGCCGCGTTCGTGGCTGAACGGGTCGATCGTGAGCAACAGCTTGCTGCTCGCGACGCGAGACGTCAGGAAGCCAAGCGCCTCCTCCATTTCGATAAAGTAGCGGTCTTGCTCCACCACCGGCGGCAGCTTGATGGCGGTGACCAACAAAGCGATCGCTTCCCAGTCGACGTTCTGCGTGTTCCAACCACCGCCGTCGCGAATCGGAAGCGGCAGCGTGAGCGTGAGCGTCCGGCCTTCGCGGCGCAGGCCGCTGGCAAGACTCTCGACGAACGACGTGAACGCCTGCTCGTTGCCCGAGTCAATCGTGCGGTAGTCCAGATCGATGCCGGCGTAGGAACCGTTGGTGGCCAGGTCGAGCAGCGCCTGGACGTGGATCGCGCGCAGCTCTGGGCTGGCCAGGATACTGTTCACCGTCTGCGCGTCCGCGGATGACGCAGCGAGAATCGTCGGCGCGACAGGTAGGCCCAGGTCGTTCGGAGGCACGCTGCCGATGACGCTACCGTCCGCGCCCGGACGCAGCCCCTGCACGTTCAGCGTGGTGAGTCCTATCAAAGCGTTCGGATCGAGGTCCGAGCCGGCCGGCAGCGTTCCGAGCATCGTTCTCGTCTGTTCGACCGGGCGGAATGCGGCGACGTTGGCCGGGAGGACCGTCACTTCAGCCTGAACAGCGTTGCCATCGGCCAGCGGGATAGCCTCGCCGAGACGCCGCCAGCTATCCCCGTCGTACGTGTAGAGGACGACGAGTTCGTCATCGCTCACAGGCACGGAAAGGTTGACGGTGAGCCGGGGGTGGACGTTGGGGCCAACGGGTTCCGCAGAGTCGAGTTCGATCAGCGGACTGACCGCCTCGAACCCAGCCGGCGGCGCCGGCATGTCGTCGAGGATCCGGCCGCTGATGGGACCGGCCGGCTCTCCGCTGTCGTCATCGCTAAAGATCGACACAGGTGGCAGCACCAGGATCAGCAGGACCAACCCGAGCACGATGCCCAGCACCACGATCACTACGGCCGCCCGGTCACGGTCCTTGAGCGGCTCTGACTGCAGAATGCGGTTGAAGGGGCCTTTGTCTTCCATGCGACGGTTACCTGTGGCCGCCAGTCGCCACCGGCGGGCCTGCCAGCGGGCTAGCGTACATCGGCGTAGGTTGTTCCCGCAAACCGGCGGGGGTTGGCCGGGGCTATTGTATCACGCGGCTAGAGAGGCGCAACCAAACGCTGATTGAGTGTGGCTCTCGAGCGGAGCTGGTGGGCGATGCAGGACTTGAACCTGCGGCCTCCTGCGTGTAAAGCAGGCGCTCTAGCCATCTGAGCTAATCGCCCGTAGTCACGTCACCAGAAGATGATAACGCGTTTCTATTTCTGGTACAGCGGCTAGTCAGACTGACCTGCCCGGATAGAAACCGCGCACGTAGTAACAGCCCTGTCACGCACAGAGACGGCAACCTGCTAGAATTGCACCTAGTCAGGACCGGCTCTAGTGTACGGAGGCCCCCAATGTCACGAGTCGCCATACTTGCCAGCATACTCCTTCTCGCCGCGATCGCCTTCGCCGGGTTCGCGCTCATCGACGGCGGAACTCCGTCCCGGGACGCGCAGGCGGAGGAGCCACCGAGTTCGACCGCTCTGGACTCCACGGCTATCGAACTAGAACGTTCGCCCAAGAGCCCAGCGCGAAAGCTCCAGAGCCCGCTCGCCCAGATCAGCGCGGCGCTCGGCGCGTTCGGCCCCCAGGGCGCCGGCATCGTTGCCGGCAGCATGGGGATTTCGATCGATGGCGGCGTGCTCGTCATCGTCCGGACGACACAGGACAGCACCAGCGACCTTCTGGCCGCAGCCGCAACGCTCGGCATCACGATCGAAACGTCCAACCGCGGACTCATTCAGATGCGGGTACCGGTAGCTTCGCTGGCCGCGCTGGCCGGCCACCCGGCCGTGACGGCCGTGCGTCTGCCGCTGCGCCCCATCGCCGCCGATGAGATCACCGGCAAGGGGGTCGCCGTCATTGGCGCCGGCGAATGGCACACGGCTGGCTTCACAGGCAGCGGTTCCCGCATCGCCATCGTCGACATCGGCTTCGAAGGGTACGAAGCGCTGTTAGGTTCAGAGCTGCCAGACTCCGTAGAGGTACATTCGTGCCGCGAAGACGGGGACATCACCGCGGACGGCGTGGTCCACGGCACGGGCGTCGCGGAGATCGTCCATGAAGTCGCGCCAGACGCGTCGCTTTACCTGCTCAACTTCGACACCGAGGTCGAGTTCGCCGATTGCGTCGACTGGGTCGTCGAGATGGGCATCGACATCGTCAACATGGCTGTCGGATACTTCGCCAGCGGCCCGGGCGATGGAACCGGCTTCATCAATGACATCGTGGATGTAGCAACGGCCGAGGGCGTTCTCTGGGCGAACTCCGCGGGCAACGAGGCCCGGCAGCATTGGCTCGGTCCGTGGAACGACCCTGACGCGGACGACTTTCTCAACTTCTTGCAGGAAGACGAGACGAACTACGTGGACGCCCGTGCCGGCGGGTTCATCACCGTCGTGCTGAAGTGGGATGATCCATTCGGAACGGCATGCAACGACTATGACCTGTATCTCTTCGACCCTACCGCGACGACGATCGTGGCCGGTTCAGAGGAGTTCCAAGACTTCTGCACGAGTGGCTTCGAGTCGTTTCCGGTCGAGTTTTTTAGCTATGAAGTGCCGGTGACGGGCAGGTATCACATCGTCATCGGGAGCTTCGATTCAGACCATCAGGCCACATTCCACCTGTATTCTCTCACCCAATCATGCCCGGTGCTTCAATACTGCGTCTCGTCGAATAGTCTGTTGGAGCCCGCGGACAACCCGGGGGTCCTTACGGTTGGCGCCGTGCCATGGAACGACACCGGGAACATCGAGTCGTTCAGCTCACAAGGTCCGACCGACGATGGACGGATCAAGCCGGACATCGTCGCGCCGGACGGCGTGAGCAACGTAACGTTCGGATCGTTCTTCGGGACCTCGGCGGCAGTCCCGCACGTCTCTGGCGCCGCCGCGCTCGTGAAGCAGTGGCATCCAGAGTGGGACCAGGACGAGGTCCGCGAGTTCCTGCTCTCGCGAGCCATCGACATCGATGAGCCGGGGCTGGACAACGTCACGGGCCACGGCCTGTTGGACTTGGGCATGCCCAAGCCGACGCCAACGCCAACCTTTACTCCAACGCCAACCTTTACTCCAACGCCAACCAATACCCCAACGCCCACCCAGACCGCGACTCCAAGTCCTACGCCCACGCCAACAGGCCCACCCGGCGACGTGAACTGCGACCGCATCGTCACCGCCATCGACGCCACGCTCGTCCTGCAGTTCAACGCCGCCTTGCTTCAGTCGCTTCCGTGCGAGGCAGGCGCAGACGTCAATAGCGACGGCCGTCTCGATGCGAACGACGCCGTGCTGATCCTGTGGATCGTGAGTGGCTTAACGTAGCTGGGTCCGGTCGCGCACGATGTCTCTATCTGGCTGGCTTGCCGCACTCTCGTCGCCAGGATCAATAGATCACGCGAACATCGAAGCGCGCGAGTCCCTCGAGAGCTAGCCATCTCAGTCGCTACAGCCGATACTTCTTCGAGGGCTGGCCGAAAGCGATCGAGATGAACCAGACGCAACACGAACCAGAGTTTAGGGACCACTACTACACCCTGGGTATCGATCTTGATGCCACCGGGGAGGTGGTGGAGCAGACGTATTGGCAGCGCATACGCGCGTCGCGCCTTGGCGGGTCCAATGCCCTCGCGCGGCCTCGGGACATCATAGATCTCAACGAGGCCTACCGCGTGCTGATGACGCCGGAGCTGCGTAGTTCCTATGACGCGGAGCGCGCCGAGGTCCTAGGAGTTCATGCCACGCCAAGGGGGCCTCAGCCAGAGCGCCCCGAGCTGCCGCTCCGGGTGATGGAAACGCAGATGCCGGCGCTGCTCAAACCAGCCTATGTTGCGGACGAGGTCACGGGCGGCTGGAGCCTTCCAGTTCCTCTACAATTGCTTGCCGGTAGCGTCACCGTCTTCGCCACCGCCACGTTCCTTGCCGTGCGCTGGCTTCTGTTCTAAGCCAGGGTTACTTGGCGGCGTCTACGCGCTTCTTGATCTCCTCCTGGATCTGGCGCATGCGCTTCACCTCGGGATAGATGCCGCCTTCAGCCTTACGATCGAAGAGCGTGTCACCGTTCGCGGTGACTTCCAGGCGGCCTTCAGCTACCGGCACAATCGTGACCGGCGCCTCGGAGCCAAACTCGTGCCAGATTTCGGTCGCCATCCAGACGGCCACAGGTAGGTAGCCTCAGACGACGCAGTAGCGAATCTCGATCGTGACGTGCTCTTCGTAGCGATCTTTCATCACACGTACCTCCTGCGCCTGATGGTGCGCGATGCAGGCCACGCTGTCAACTCTGATTCAGCCGCGCGCCAGGCTGATCAGCTCACGTCCTACCCGGGAGAGGCTCGCCAGGTTGTGCACAGGCAGAAACGCATCGATCCAGGGCAGCGCGGCGGCCATCCCCTGCGCGGCGGGCCGGTAGTCTTTCGCGCCCAGCAGCGGATTGAGCCACAGAATGCGAAACGCCCGCCGCTTCAGCATCCGCATCTCGCGACGCAGCACGTCGATGTCGCCACGGTCCCAGCCGTCGCTGATGATGATCACGACCGTCCGCGGGCCGATACGCGCACGGCCGTACGTGCGATTGAACTCGGCAAGGCAGCCGCCGATACGCGTTCCGCCCGACCAGCCCTGCACGCGCCGCCCAATACGCTCAAACGCCTCCTCGAACGACTTCGCGCGCAACATGGGCGTGACATCGAAGAGCCGTGTGCTGAACACGAACGTGCTGACGCCACGCAGTTCGTTCTGCAGGCCATACACGAACTGCGTCAGAAACCGAGAGTAGACGTCCATGGAGCCGCTCACGTCGCACAGCAGCAGCAGGTTCAGCCGCCGGATCTTGCGCCGTTTATGAAGCAAGCGCAGCACCTCGCCGCCGGTCATGGAGGCGCGGCGCAGGCTCCGCCTCAGGTCCAGTTCGCGTCCAGCGCGCGCGGGCCGACGGCGGCGCACCGTCGCCGTGGCGAGCTTGGGAGCGAGCCTCCGCAGATACCTGCGGGCCGCGCGCACGTCGTCGTCCTGGTAGTTCGCGAAGTCCTTCTGTACCAACGCATGCTCCGCGCTGTAGGACCGAGGCGGAGTTTCGCTGGGCGGAGCCGATGCGCTCCGCGCATAGGCGATGTCGACAGCCTCCGCCATGCCGAGCTTCTCCTCTCCTGGGCCGAGCGTCTCCGGCTCAGGCAGGGGAGGTTCCTCTTCAGGAGCCGCCAGTCGCCAGAAACGGTCAAACAGCGCGTCAAACACCGCGCGGTCCTCGGCCTGCGTCAACATGCTGGAAGCGAGCGCCTGCCGCACGTCGCCGCGTTGCGCGATGTCGATCTCACCGAGGGCCTGCCCTGCGG
>JADFRJ010000240.1 GCA_022561355.1 Chloroflexota bacterium
GCAGGCGGTCTTGAACTTCAACGCTTCCGAGAATCGCTCCGTTGGCGTGCCCGGCGCGGGCGGAATTGCTAGTGCGGCCGAAATGGCGATGTTCTATCAGCCGCTGGTTAACGATGGCGTGACGCTGGACGGCACGCGAATCCTGAAGCAGGAGACGATTGAGTTCGCGACGAAGGTGCGGACGGCCCATCACGTTGATTTGATGGGTACCCCGGTCTCGAGAGGCCTCAGTATCGTGATCGCCGGAGACGATGGCAACGCCCACCTGCGCGGATTCGGCCGCGTGGCGTCTCCACGCACGTTTGGACACGGCGGCGCGGGAGGCCAGCTGGCGTGGGGCGATCCGGTGTCCGGCATCTCGCTGGGGTACGTGACGAACGGGTTCGTCGACTTGCAGACATTGGGACGGCGTGCGACGGCGATCTCCAGCCTGGCCGCAAACTGCGCGCTGTGACCGAGCCAACGGTCGCGCGCTGGTCTGATAAAGCGCCGCCGACATCGGAGCTGTTGGAGACGATCATGCGAGGCGAAGGGCTCACCCCGCGCTGGTGGTCGAACGGGCCCGGCGAGGAGTACGCCTCGCACGAGCACGGCTATCACAAGGTGCTGTACTGCGCCCAAGGCTCGATTACGTTCGCGACGCCCAGCGGCGAATATGAGCTAGCGCCCGGCGACCGGCTGGAGCTGCCGGCGGGCATCCCGCACTCGGCCGTGGTAGGTGACGGCGGCGTGAAGTGTCTAGAAGCAGAGCGCTAGTTCATTGGGTCCGTACCTACGAACTCCATAGCGCGTCGTTGCTGGACAGCTCTGCTTTTGGCGATCGGGACGATAGCGTTGGTGACCGCGCCCGGCGTTTCGCGGTTGCAGGAGTAGGCTAGACGGCCTGCCCGCTCTGGACGCGCCCCACAGCGCGTGTGGCGCTCAGCACGCCCCGCACGGTTTCTAGCTTGACGAGCACCCGGCTTAGCTGATCGACGCCCTGGGTCTCAAGCGTCAGATAGATCGCGGTCGTGCGGTCGCCGTGCTCCTGCGTGCGGACGGCGACCATGTTCACTTTTTCCTCGGCGATCATCGTGCTGATGTCGCGCAAGAGGCCGACGCGGTCCCACGCTTCGATGAGCACGGCGACCGGATAGAAGTCACCTGTACGGCCCCACTCGACTTCGACAAGGCGAGCCTGCTCGTCCTCGTGAAGGACGTTGTGGCAGTCGCGCTGGTGGACGGTGACGCCGCGGCTGCGAGTAACATAGCCGATGATCTCATCGCCCGGGACTGGGCCACAGCATCGCGCGATTTGCGTGAGCAGATCGCCAGTGCCGAGTACTTGGATGTCCGTCGAAGCTCGCGACTCCGCGAACTGCGTCTTCGCCGGCTTCGTCTCGATCTCGTCGGGCGCCATGAAGCGCTCGACGCGTTGGGCGATCTGATGGAGGCTGACACCGCCGAAGCCGAGGGCGGCGTGGAGGTCTTCGATAGCCTCGAAGTGGAACGCACGCAGCAGCTCGTCTCTGCAGTCGGCGACGGTGACGTTGAGCCTGCGCAGCTCCTTTTCGAGCATCTCGCGGCCCTTCTCGATGTTTTCGGCGCGCTCTTGCTTGCGGAACCACTGGCGAATCTTCTGTCGGGCATGGCCGGTCTTGACGTAGCCCAGGTTGCGGTTGAGCCAGTCCCGTGAAGGGCCGCGGGAGTTGCGGCCAACAACGACTTCTATCACGTCGCCGTTCTCCAGCGGCTGGTTGAGGGCGACGAGCCGGCCGTTGACCTTCGCTCCGACACAGTGGTGACCAAGGTCGGTGTGAATGCGGTAGGCGAGGTCGATAGCGGTTGCGCCGGCCGGCAGGTCCTTGATCTCGCCTTTCGGTGTGTAGACGAAGACTTGGTCCTGGAAGATGTCCGTCTTGAGCGTTTCGACGAAGTCCTCGGCATGCGATATGTCGCGCTGCCATTCGAGCAGCTGGCGGAGCCAGGAGAGGCGCTCTTCAAAGCGCACGTCCTGCTTGCCGCCCTCCTTGTATCGCCAATGGGCGGCGACGCCGAACTCCGCGAGTTGGTGCATCTCGTGCGTACGGATCTGGATCTCGAGGGGCCGCGCTTCGATGCACATGACGGTCGTGTGGAGCGACTGATACACGTCCTCGCGCGGGCTGGCGATGTAGTCGTCGAACTCGCCAGGGATCGGACGCCAGAGGCCGTGGACCGTCCCCAGCACTGCGTAACAGTCCGCGACGCTATCGACGAGGACGCGGAGTGCCAGTAGGTCGTAAATTTCATTGAACGTCTTTCCCTGCGCGGCGTACTTTCGCATCTTCTGGTGGACGCTGTAGATGTGCTTTGCGCGGCCTTGCACCGTCGCCTCAATGTGCTGTTGCCCCAGCTCTTCCTGCAAAATCTTCTCGACGCGGGCCACGTATCGCTCGCGCGTGGTGCGGCGGGAGGCGATGAGCTGGGCGATCTCGTCATACGTTTCGGGCTCCAGGTATTGGAAGGAGAGATCCTCCAATTCCCACTTGATCTGCCAGATGCCCAGGCGGCTCGCGAGCGGCGCAAAGATCTCCATTGTCTCCTGCGCCGTTCGTATCTGATCGGCCGGCTCGACGTACTCCAGTGTGCGCATGTTGTGGAGGCGGTCAGCGAGCTTGACGATGACGACGCGCACGTCCTCAGCCATGGCGATGAACATTTTGCGCAGGTTCTCGGCCTGCATCGTGCTGTCGAACGCAGCAGGTTCAGAGGAGTGCTTCGTGATGTGCTCCAACTTGGTGGCGCCGTCGACGAGTTTGGCGACGTCCACACCGAAGCGGCGTTGGATCTCCTGGTTGGGGACGCCGCAGTCCTCCTGGACGTCGTGCAGGAGCGCCGCGGCTATGGCGACGGCATCGAGTTGGAGGTCGGCGACGGTGTTGGCAGCGTCGAGCGGGTGGACGATGTAGGGGTCGCCGGATTTGCGGAGCTGGTCACGATGGCTCTCTGCCGCGAACTGATAGGCCTGTTCCACTAGGCTGACGCGATCGTCTGGCAGGTAGGAGCGAACGCGCTCAAGCAAGCGCTGGTACTCCTTCATCTCGTTAACCTGAGTCAGTACCATCGTCTAACCACTTTAGCATAGGGGTGGCAGGGGGTAGACGCCTTCGCTATGCTGGCGACATCATGCCCAACGACTCCCGCCCCGTGCGATTTCAGGCGCCACGCGGCACAAACGACGTGCTGCCCGAGGACGAGGCGTACTGGAGCTTCGTGCGCCGGACGGGCGAGCGCATCGCGAAGCTGTTCGGCTACGGGCGGATCGAGACGCCAATGTTCGAGGACGCACGGCTGTTTCTTCGTGGCGTGGGGGAGGGGACGGACATCGTCGAAAAGGAGATCTACATCTTCGACGACCGTGGCAACGACCGTCTGGCGCTTCGGCCGGAAGGCACGGCGAACGTGTGCCGAGCGTACCTGGAGCACGGCATGCAGGCGCTGCCGCAGCCGGTGCGGCTGTACTACGTCTCTCCGGTGTTTCGCTACGACCGGCCTCAGGCGGGCCGCTACCGGCAGCACACACAGTTGGGCGTGGAGGCGATCGGAGACGGTAGCGCCTTGATCGATGCCGAGGTGATCGATCTCCTAGCGAGCTTCTATGACGCGCTGGGGCTGAGCGGCATTTCGTTGCACCTGAATAGCATTGGCGACGCCGAATGCCGTCCGGGATATATCGAGGCGCTGC
>JADFRJ010000241.1 GCA_022561355.1 Chloroflexota bacterium
GCACGTTGACGGTGACGCCGCCGGCCGCGTCGATGATGTCCGCCGCGTCGCGCTGGTCGAACACGATGCGATAGTCGATATGGATACCCAAGTTCGCTTCTATCGTGCGCGCCAAGGCGTCGGGCGCCGCCGATTCGTCTTCCGCTGACCAGTTGAAAACGAACGCGGTGTTCACGCGGTCTCGTACGAAGCCGCCTGCTCCTAACGGCACCAACATCATGGAATCGCGCGGAATGCTGAGAATGCCGGCTCTGTTGCCGTCCGCGTCGACGCGCAGGAGCAAGATCGAATCGGTCCGGGAGGGGCCGTCCTGTGTGGGCCTGATATCCAGACCCACGATCATCACGGTAAACGGCCGGTCGGGCAGGCCGAAGAGCTGCGCGGTCGAAACCCCGGGGATCGGCACGCTGATGGAGAGGCCGAGCGCCGAGATCGGCTGAACGATCGTGAAGAGGACGAGGACCAGATAGACGGTGAAGGCGACCGGGACGGCGAGCCACCACCGATGGCGGCGGACGGGCGCCTCGCGCTCCAATGCGGGAGGAGGCGCCTCCAATCGCGGCGGGTCACGTTCGAGCGTGGGTGGGGGCTGCTCGGTTCCGGAGGGCATAGCTTTGTTGAGGGTATCTACGAGGCTGAAGCTGGACAAGTAGGCAGGACGTTCGACCGACTTGAGGTCGGCTTGGGAGTTGCTTTGCAACTCCAGGCTCTAGGACGGCTCGTCGCTTGCGTTAGGCAGAAGCGGACCTTCGGTCAGCTGCGCAACTCTGGCCAGGATGCGCGAGGCTTGACTCTCTAGCACCTCAGCGTTTAGTCGATGGTCCCTCTACGCGAGGTCGCTGAGGTTGGTCTCCAGCTCCTCCTCCAGCCATCGGCGGTCGTCTTCGGAGACGGCGCCGGTCTTGAGCGCGCGCGAGAGCAGGTCTGGGCGGCGCTGGGCGGTGCGCAGGAGGCTCTGTCGCCGGCGCCACTTCTCGACCTCGGGGTGGTTGCCCGAGAGCAGGACGTCGGGGACTTGCCAGCCGCGGAACTCGGCGGGGCGGGTGTACTGAGCGTACTCGAGCAGGCCGCGCGTGTGCGATTCCTCGTCGAGCGACGCTTCATTGCCGAGCGCGTTAGGTATGCGTCGCACCAGGGCGTCGACGAGCACGATAGCGGCCGGCTCGCCGCCGGAGAGGACGTAGTCGCCGATGCTGACCTCATCGTCCGCGAGGTGCTCGCGGATACGCTCGTCGAAGCCTTCGTAGCGGCCGCAGATGAGGAGCAGGCGCGGCCGCTCGGCCAGCTCTTCGACGACCTCTTGCGTGAGGAGGCGTCCCTGCGGCGTGAGCAGAACAACGTGGGCTTGAGACTCGGCCAGCTCCTGCACGGCTTCGACGGCGGCGAAGAGGGGCTCCGGCTTCATCACCATGCCGGCGCCGCCTCCGTAGGGCTCGTCGTCGACGCGGCGGTGCTTGTCGAACGCCCAGTCGCGGATGTTGTGGAGCGCGATCTCAGCGAGGCCCTGTTCGCGGGCGCGGGCGACGATGCTAGCGTCAAGGGGGCCTTGGAACATCTCCGGGAAGAGCGTGAGGATGTCGATGCGCATGGGCTGGTCTCAGTTCACCTTAGGACCAGTCGTAAAACTGCAAAGGCTAGGGATGCTGGGGAAAGCAGAACGGCTACCGAGGCCGTGAAGCGGTTAACCCATCGTGAATCGAGCGGCCACTCAGCAAGATCTGATACGAAATTATGGATGTCGCGAAGCTTAAGCAGCGCTTCGATGTTCTTGGAGTCTACGTCAGCGCCGCTGCTAACATCGCCAATGGAAACACTGTAGTAAGCATTGATTCGGGTGGTGATATTGTCTAGATGTGAACGCTTCGCGGTCAACATGGTCGAACGCGCGCTCCAGATGGCATTGTATCCTACGACCGTAATGAAGATCACGAAGGCGGCCATGATACTGATCGAGGACCAGCCCAGTGGGAGCCCCCCAATCAAGGCTTGGTCTGCAGTAAGGCAGGCGATGCTCAGCCCCGCGACCAGGAGGAATGCGCCGCTTCGACTGATAAAGTACCAGAGATCGCCAAGGCCCCCACAGCGGTCCGGATGAAAGGGTGCCACTGACATCTTATGCGATCGAAAAATCTGTCTTAGTGCAAGTGATGTGATCAACAACCGCACGAATATCATGAGGGACAGATAGATTACGACAACCATGACCGATATGAGAGGTGCCCATGCCACAAAGACCCATTCCCTTTCAATTGCGTAGAAGGGTCCCGTCGCCATTGACAGCACCAAGAAGGCCAAGAAGCCCCATGGTATGACGGCCCAGCTATCCCACATGTGTAAGGCTCTCGCTAGACCTGTTAGCGGGGCGTCTTCATCGTCCTCAAATAAATCACTTCCGGACATCTTTTCGAACAGCTCGCCGGACGCCGACGAAACCCAGACATAGAACGCTGGGATGCTGGCCCAAGCCAGCACGCCGACGATGCCTAGAGATAGCCCGGTCAGCTCGGTCTTGTTGCTGGCTGGGTGGAGGAATATCTCCCTGTCAGGTTTGACATAATTGATGTCCAGCGAATCGATGCCGAGGGCAAAAATGACAATTCCAATGACGAGCAAGGCTATAGTGACTGAAACGACACCCGCGATCGCGGCCTTGATTGGTGTCAGGCCAAGGTCGGTTCTGAGCCGTTCCACCAGTGTATCGACCGCCCACGCATCGAACTTGAGGGGATCTCGCTGCTCGGGCGCTTCTGGTGATGCCGCCACGGCATCCTCCATAGCGCTACTCGTCGCTTCCCGCCGTGTGGTCGCCGACGCGGCCGCGCAGGATCTCGACTGCGTGCGGCAGTATGTCGATCACGGCCGTCAGGCTCTCGCGGACGCCCTTCTCGCTGCCGGGCAGGTTGACGATCAGGCAGCGCCCTCGTACGCCCGCGACTCCCCGCGAGAGCGCCGCCATGGGCGTGTGCTTCAGCCCTTCGGAGCGCATCAGCTCGCCGAGGCCGGGCGCGGGCCGCTCGATCACCTCTGCTGTCGCCTCGGGCGTCACGTCTCTGGGCGAGAGGCCGGTGCCGCCCGTGGTGATGATCAGGTCCAGTTCGCCGGAGTCGGCCCAGCTTCGGAGCGTATCTGAGATCTGAGGCGCCTCGTCGGGGACGACGTCCGTGCGCTCTATTGAGGCGCCGATCGTGCCCAGCAGCTCGGCGATAGCGGCGCCGCTCGTATCTACGCGCTCGCCTCTGGAAGCCTTGTCGCTGATGGTGAGGACACCCGCTCTCATAGCGGCTCAATCATAGCATGGGAGGAATAGTGGGGAATTGCTCGCATAGGGCTTGACTTTGTTCGAACTGGTGGTAGACTATGGGGGTCTGTGGTGAGCTTGTTGTGAATAGTAGCAAGCACGGTACAGCTATGTGGTTGGTGGCCCCTAAAGGGCCGCTGGTGGAAGTGAGACCGAGTGCAGTTCTTCTTAGGAAGGTACGACTACTCTATGGACGAGAGAGGTCGCGTTCCAGTGCCGCCACGCTATCGGGAGCTGTTCCTGAGAGGCGCGGTGCTGAATCAGGGGCCGGACGCCTGCCTTCGCCTGTTCACGGAAGAGAGCTTCCAGCAGCAGGCCGAACTCTACACCAGCCAACCGGCAAACCAGAGGAGCGCGAGGCTGACTCGCCACTCCTTCTTCGCGAACTCGTTCGGCGTG
>JADFRJ010000034.1 GCA_022561355.1 Chloroflexota bacterium
GGTCCTACGTCGACTGAAGGCGGCCAGCATCGACTTCTAGACCCATGTTTGCATTCCGTTTGCAAATGCTCAGGACGGCAAACAGAAAGGCCCGCTCACGCGGGTCTTTCTAGATTCGTTCGTTGGTCGGGGAGGCCGGATTCGAACCGGCGATCCCCTGACCCCCAGTCAGGTGCCCTGAACCGCTAGGCCACTCCCCGAACAGACCTGATGGTAACAGAGGCCGATTTGGCTGACAACGTGGCGGGGGCTATCCGAAGGAGAAGACGCGTCCTAAAATAACGATCGTTGTGCCGACGGCCGTAACGAGCGTGAATTCAGCCGCGATCGTGCGGCTGAACGTGCCGGTCAGGTGATGCTGAATCAGCCCAGTCGCCTGATAGAAGACCAGGAGCAGCAGGATAGCGGCCAGAAAGTCCTCCAGCGAGATGAAGTAGAGGGCCCAGCGCACCTCCGCGACAACGATGCCGATGACGGCCGCGAAGATCAGCGCGCGGTACGCGTCCGCCTCCGCTTCGCGGAAGATCTCGACCGCGAGCAGCATGCTGAACAGCCCGACCGCAAACGCCGATGGCAGTAGCGACACGTCGTACGCGTAGATGACCGCGTAGAAGACGAACGCCGCTAGATAGGTGAGGACGTTGAGGAGCAGCCGGCCCAACGCGTACGACGGGCCGTGATGGATGACCGATACGTACTCGCCGTAGAGGGCCACTGCCAGCGCGAACGAGGCGCCCGCTGCGGCAGGGATGATGCGATAGCCATGGACGGTGTCGATCTCTTCTAGAAAGAGGCCGCTTGCTAGCGCTAAGAGCACTGGCACGAACAGGAACGGCGAGGTGTCGGCCACCCCCCGCAGTTGGCCGCCCGGATGGCTCCGCAAGATGCCGTCGGTACCGAGCGCGACGAGTGCCACTACCGCGAGCAGGATCCAGGGCTTCGTCGGCTCGACAGCGAGGAACAGAGCGAGGCCCGCGCCGTACACCACAGCCAAGAGTGGTATCGATATTGAGCGCGGGATGCCGCTCAGGTCGAAAGCGCCATGGCCACTTTGGTCGCGCCAGGAAGCGTCGTCAATCGTTGTTTCTGTCATAACGGGCGTGTCTGAAGTAGGTTTGCTTGTGCAATCCCACCACGAGGAGCCATTGCTATTCTAGGACGCTGACCTCCTCAGGATCAAACGTTGATCCCGGTAAAGCTACTGGGGAAGTAGTGGTTTTTGCTGTTGTTAGCACCGATGCAATAGGAGCGACGCCATATAGGTTCGATCAAGAAGGAGCGGGCGACTTTAAAATCGTCAGAAAGGCTATCCGAAACGCATATTGCTAATCACGAGGCTGTGATTAGCGTCGTGACCCGCAAGTGAGGGTAGTCAGGCCGGGCAAGGCGAAGGGGGCTGGCAAAGGCGCGGGCACGCGTGACGTCCTTCAGGATAGTCCTCAAGGCGACTCAACCACCCTGTCTAATCCGTCTATTCTCGTCCATAACTCATCAAGTTCCTTTTGCCGGTCGTCGACCTGCTGTCGTAGCCTATCCACCTCGTCCACTTTCCCCACGAACTCAGGCAAGTTTTCGGCTGGTCTCATCCGTTCTATCTCACCTAGCTGCCACCGCAGTTCCGCAGCCTGCGCTGTCAGCACGTCAAGCTCCTTTGCCGCAATTCGAAACGGGTCGTTCGGGTCGCCCGTGAGTGACCGTCTGAGATCCTCAGTGGAAAGCTGGTAGGAGGCCACTGGGCGGGCACGAGGTCGCGTTGCTGTGATGTCCTTCAGCCTATTGTCCATAATGGCGAGGTCAGAGAGTATGTTATCTACTTGACCAATCAGCGAAGTAAGCCGCTGCTCGAAAGTGTCTGGCGTCGTAGGTGGCGCGGGATTGATGTTGGTTAAGAATTCCTGTGCTGCCGCACTGACGGGCACGATCTGCTTAGTTGTCTCGTTGAGCCTCCACGTGTGGTCATTGAAACTAATGGCCCACCAGTCATCACCGTCATACGTAGCCACCCTCTTCAATGCGTTAACGTAAAACGATGTAGATAAAGGTAACCGTCCATCCCAGTCAAGGGTCACTCTTCCCAGAGCCAGTTTTTCCGCCGGAAGTGCTAATAGCTCTTCCCTCTCAGCCTCTACCAACGCCTCAGAAAGTGTTAGCCCCATGAGGCTCTTCTCGATGTTGATTCCTTTTTCTTGGCTACTCGCTTTCTCATAGTCCGACCATAAAGGGGGAGGCACGTATAGAAGCTCTTCATGGAAGATGGTAAGAACTTCGGCTTCAGACAAAGAGGGACTATCCCGAAACATCGGCAGCAAGCCGCCTGAAACAGCCCAAGCTGATACACCGGCCAGTGCAACAAGGGCTGATGCGACAAGGACCCAGGCGAACAAGCCTGGCTTCATGGCTACTTGCTCCCGGTTCTTCCTCGATTGGCTTAGTAGCCAGTATGCTAAGCACTCCATATAGCACTTGTCAAATTCCAGAAGGGCATCGTTTGAACAGCATTGGAAGGAGAAAAGGCCGCCTCTAGCATCCGTAGTCTTAGGTCACCGCCGGGCTGGCCGCAAGTACGGAAAGAACGTCAAGGAGCGCTTCGGGCCAACGTTCGTCGAGTACCCGGAGGTCGAGTCTTGCCTGCGCGGGCCCGGCGCTTAGCCCGTCGATCTCGACGTGGCGCAGCCGGTCTCGAGGCGGCACTTCTCCTCTGGTCTGGATGATGAGGGTGTCGTCGGTCTGCTGGATACTGATCACGTCGCTCTGCCGGGCGAGAGTACGGACGCGTACCGCGAAGAGGAGGTTCTCGGCGGCCGGTGGTGGCGGTCCGAAGCGGTCGCGTAGCTCCTGAGCGATCGCTTCAGCGCCTTCGACGGTCTCTACGGCTGCGAGGCGCTGGTAGAGGGCGAGCCTGAGGTTGAGGTCGCCTACGTACGTCGCCGGCAGGTGGGCCGTGAACGGCAGGTTGATGGAGATGGGCGGCCGCTCGGTGCGTGGCTCCGGCGGGGGCTTGCCTTCGCGTAGCGCCTTCAGCTTTTCGACGGCGTCGGCGAGCAGCCGGACGTAGAGGTCGAAGCCGACCGTGCCGATGTGCCCGCTCTGCTCCGCGCCCAGCAGGTTGCCCGCGCCCCGTATCTCCAGGTCCCGCATGGCGATCTGGAACCCGGCGCCCAGCTCGGTAGCCTCGAAGATCGCCTGGAGCCGCTTCTGCGCTTGTTCCGACAGCGAACGGAACTTGTCGAAGAGCAGGTAGGCGTAGGCCCGTGCGGCACCCCGGCCCACACGGCCGCGGAGCTGGTAGAGCTGCGCGAGGCCGAGCTTATCAGCCTTATCGATGATGATCGTGTTGGCGTTCGGGATATCGAGGCCGGACTCGATGATCGTCGTGCAGACGAGTACGTCAGCGCGGCCCTCAACGAAATCGAGCATCGTCTGCTCCAATTGCTCCTCGGGCTGCTGGCCGTGCCCGATCAGGATCTCGGCCTCCGGTACCAGTTCGCGCAACTGAGAGGCGACGCGTTCGATGCTGTGTACGCGGTTGTGGACGAAGTAGACTTGGCCGCCGCGCTCAAGCTCACGGATGATCGCCTCCCGCACGACGCGGTCGTCGAACTCGGAGACGTATGTCTTGATCGGCAGGCGCTGTTCGGGCGGCGTTTCCATCGTGGACATGTCGCGGATGCCGCTGAGAGACATGTGCAGCGTCCGCGGGATCGGCGTAGCCGAGAGCGTGAGCGTATCGACCTCCTGCCGCATTTGGCGTAGCCGCTCTTTGTGCGCCACGCCGAATCGTTGTTCCTCGTCGATGATCACCAGGCCCAAGTCCTTGAACCGGATGTCACGCTGGAGCAGCCTGTGCGTGCCGATGACGATGTCGACGGTGCCGTCAGCGAGCCCGGCGGCGACCTCTCGCTGCTCGCGGCCGGAGCGGAAGCGCGACAGCATCTCGATGCGCACGGGGAAGCCCGCCAGCCGTTCGCTGAACGTCGTGAGGTGCTGCTTGGCCAGCACCGTCGTTGGTACCAGCAAGGCGACCTGCGAGCCCTCCATGACCGCTTTGAAGGCGGCGCGAACGGCGACCTCGGTCTTGCCGTAGCCGACGTCGCCGCAGACCAGGCGGTCCATCGGCCGCTCGCTCTCCATATCCGCCTTGATGGCGCGCACGGCGGCGAGCTGGTCGTCTGTCTCCACGTAGGGGAAGGAGGCCTCCAGCTCCTGCTGCCACGGGCCGTCGGGCGAGAAGCTCCGGCCCGTCACGAGCTGCCTCGCCGCGTAGAGCTCCAGCAGCTCCCGCGCTAGGTCGGCGACGGCCCTGCGTACGCGCTCCTTGGCGCGCGTCCACTCCTGGCTGCCGAGGCGCGTAAGGCTCGGCGTCTGGTCGCTCGGTCCCACGTAGCGGCTCAGGCGGTCGACCTGGTCGGCGGGCACGAAGAGCTTGTCGCCTTGGGCGTAACGTAACTCCAAGTACTCGCGCTCTGCGTCGCCGATCGTTCGCTGCACAAGCCCGACGAAGCGCGCGATGCCATGTTCCGTGTGGACGACGAAATCGCCGGGGCTGAGCTGGGCCAGAAACGCATCGCGGCTCGACGAGCCGGTGCGCGGCGTGCGCCGCCGCTGCTTAACGAAGCCGAAGACCTCCGCGTCGGTCAGAAGCGTGATCGGTGGCGCGGAAACAGTCAGTCGCCAGCCGTGGGGAAGCGAACCGTGGACGATTGTGATACCGCCTGCCTTCGGCTCTGGCGCATCGTCCGTCACCGTCGCCGCAATGCCGTCCTCCTCCAGCACCTCGCCGAGCCGCTCCGCCTGTTGCGACACGACGACGATCGCCCGGTCTCGGCCGGCGGACTCAGACAGCGCGGCAGCCAGAGTTCGCAGCCGCCCGCCGTAGGCTTCGGCAGGCGCGAACGGCAGCCGCACGGCGCTGCTCAGGGACGCGTGATGGTCGTTGGTGGCGCTGGAAGAGGGAGCCGTGTCGCTGGCCCAACGCGAGAGGTGGACGCGCTGCGGTTGCGAGTCGATCATCGCGCGAAGTTCGTCCCACGGCACGTGCGGCGAAGGAAGGCCGCTTGGTAGCTCTCGGCGTGACTCAAGATCGTCCCGCACGGCTGCCGTCTGCACGTCGTGCTCTTCCAGTGCCGTGGTCAAGTCGGCGGGCTCATCGATGACGAACAGCGTGTCCTCTCGTGCGTGGTCGAGGAGCGTGCCCTCCGCGAGAAACGGAACGTAGAAGCCTTCGTCCGCTATCGCGTCGCCTGCCTGCATGCGCGCAAGCTCTTCTTGGAAGCGCTCCCGGATCTCCGTCGAGCAGGTAGTCAGGTCGAGCTGCGCCTCCAGCGCCGCTGTCGCCGACGGCAGGTCGAGGACTTCGCGAGCCATGCCTAAGGTGACGGCGTCGATCATCTCTCCAGAGCGCTGTGTGTCCGGGTCGAACTGACGGATGCTCTCGATCTCGCTGCCGAGGAACTCGACGCGCACCGGCAGATCGGAGGTGGCCGGGAACACGTCGATGATGCCGCCGCGCCGCGCCGCGTCTCCGGGCGATTCCACGAGCGGGACGCTCCTGAAACCCAGTTCTATCAATGACGCCATTAACTCGTCCGGCGTCGACTTACCGCCAGTTTGTAGTTTGGCGGCGGCCGCCAGCGGCGCGGGAAGCGTTCGCTGGGCGAGCGCGATGCCCGAGACCACGATGACGGCGGCCGTTTCGGATGCCAGCGCCTCTAGCACGGCGAGCCGGCTGCCCAGCGCTTCTGGATCTGGGACCAGACGCTCATAAGGAAGGGTGTCTCGTTCCTGGAAGTGCAGGATGGGCACGCTCCCGCCAAGCCAGGCCTCAAGCTCCTCCACCATGCTGAGCGCTTCTGGCTGGCGAGGCGTGATGACAATGACAGCACGTTGCGCTTGACGCGCGATGTTGGCGACTACGGCAGCCTTGGCCGCGTCTGGCAGGCCGAGCACGGTTGGCTCTGCGTTCGCCGGTTGCACACGGTGCAGCTCGCAGGCGGCGTTGATTACAGGGAGCAGCTTGGAAAGGTCCATCGTTCTTTAGGACGCATCCTCCTGGACACGCGAAAACCGGCTGGGCGACGTGCGGCCAGCCTTGCTGATCTAATTGTACCAGGCTGCGATGGGAGTCTAGTTGTACTCGCTCATTGCTCGGTCCAGGCCCTCCGTGATCGCCAGTTCGATCGCATCCATCGCCCGCTCCACCGTCTCGTCAAGGAGTTTCCGTTCGCTGGGCGAAGGATCGGAGAGGACGTAGTCTGCGACGTGTGCCGGCTCCCAGGATGGCTTACCGTTGACTACGGGCCTGCCGATGCCGATGCGGATGCGTCCAAACTGGTCGCTGCCCGCGGCATCGATGATCGACTTCACACCTTTGTGCCCGCCGCTGCCTCCGGAGGGACGGATGCGCAGTCTGCCGTTCGGCAGGTCGATGTCGTCGCGCACGATCAGCAGCTCGCTGGCGTCGTCCAGCTTCAGCCGCTTGATCAGGTTCCAGACGACGGGGCCACCCACGTTGACGAAGACGCGAGGCTTCGCCAGCGCGACGCGCCTGCCGCCAATGATGCCCTCGGCCAGCGCGGCCTTCCCCGCTGAGGAGAACTCCATGCCATGCCGGCGGGCCAGCCGGTTCATCGTCCGGAATCCCACGTTGCGCCGAGTCTCCGCGTACTCCTTGCCCGGATTGCCCAGGCCCACCACGAGACGGATATCAGGATGGCCCGAGCCCTCGCCGCTGGGCCGCTCCGGCTCTGGCGCGACGAGGTGGCGCAGCCGTTGGAAGAGGCTCTCGCTCATTCGGCGGCCGTGGAAATCGGCTCGGCGAGGAGTTCGTCCAGGAATGCCAGCAGTTGGTCGTCGAGGACGAGCGCGAGGCCGGTGAGGTCCGCTGCCCGGACGATCTGGAGGAACCGTTCGAGCCTTGCGCCACCTTGGGCCAGGATCCTGCGGACCGCTTCGCTGGCGAGGCGCGTCTGCTGTTCCGCAAGGCCATGCTCCAAGCCTTCGATCACTTCAGCCGCTTGGGCTGCGAGGGAGACATCCGCAAGCGCGAGGCGGCAGGCCGGGCAGGTTGGGCTCAACGCGAGCGCTGACTCTACGTCCTGCTGGGAACATGCTGACGGCTGGAGCAGCAGCTCACCGGACGCTCGCAATTCGTCGACGGCAACCGGTTCACCGAGCCGTGCGAGGGTGTTCAGTTTGCTGAGCGCGCGCGCCGTGGGCCCCGCCTGCTTTAGGGCCGCATGGATCGTCTTGGCTTCATCCCAGTGGCCGGTGTGGCGCGCCAGGTACTCCTTCACGTACCGGGCCCGATAGGCCTCGAACGTCGCACGCATGCTGTCGATGCGATGGGGCTGGTCCAGCAGCGCCACGAAGGAGAGCTGCTCTATCGTGTAGGGATAGTCCTCCTCGAGTTGGGAGCCATCGCGTGGCCGCGCCTGCTCCATGTAGGAGCGCATCCACTCCAGCTGCTCCGCGTCAGCGCGGCGCTCACAGAGGCAGCGTAGGTGCGCCACGTCTTCGGCTAGGGCCGCTGGCTCCGAGTCGAGGTGTAGCGGAGAGGAGCCGTCCGCAATCATGCTGACGCGAGCCCTCGCCTCAGCGGCGGCCGCGGCCGGTGCCTTGGTGAGCAGGCGTTCCAGCCTGCCGCGCAGCCGTCCTTCGTTGATGCGCGAAGGCGCCGCGTCCGGCCTGCTGAGCGTTTCGCTGATCGCCCGCCAGCAGCGTTCGGCCTTGCGTGTCCGCGCGATCAATGCGCGCGCCAGGAGATCGTAGCGCGGGCCGGAACTGCCCGAGACGAACACCTCGCGAGGCGTGATCGCCAGCGAGTGCGCTACGGCAATCGACCCTTCCGCGTAGGAGTTGAGCACGCCGGCTGGCAGGCGCCCGGGACCCGCATCGGGGCTCTCTCCGCCGTAGGAGGCTCTCGCCTCTCTGACTGCGGCCGGCAGACGGACCGGCGACACTGGCGCGCAGATCGCCACGTTATCAGCGGTCGGGGCGGGCGTCCCGTCCTCAAACGGCCGCTGCGATAGCACAATCGTGAAGGGCGCGTGTGGGTCGGCCTCGAACGTGCCATCCCACGCTGGCACGATCACAATATCACCGGGGCACTGGTTGCCCGCATCGTCCTGGGCCATGAAACGGAAGCGTCGCTCGGCCACGGCCTCGATAATAGCACAGCGACTAAGAGGGCGTGGCTAGCTGGCGGCGGCGCTGGCGGTCGCGCGAGACTGCTCGACGATACCAGGGAGCACGCTGAGCAGGCGCTCGATGTCCGCGTCCGTGGTGGTTGGGCTAAGCGTGAAGCGCAGCGTTCCGACGGCGTGGGACAGGGGTACGTCCATCGCGAGGAGCACGTGTGAGGGCTCCAACGTCTCTTCGTTGCAGGCCGACCCGGCGCTGGCAGCGATACCTGCGTCATCGAGCAAGTCCAGCATGACGCGGGCATCGGCGTTCGGGAAGCTGAGGTTGAGGTTGTTGGGAAGCCTTCGCTCTAGATCGCCATTTAGCTGCGCGTCGGGAATGGCTGTGCTGATGGCACTCAGGAGCGCGTCTCGCCTGTCGCGACAGGCGGTTGCGTACGTATCGCGCTTCGCCTGAGCGATCCTCAGTGCCGCAGCCGTCCCGACGATGCCGGCCACGTTCTCCGTGCCCGCGCGGCGCTGACGTTCCTGGCCGCCTCCGGACTGCTGTGGCAGAAATGGCGTCCCGCGGCGCAAGAAGAGCACACCGCTTCCCTTGGGCCCGCCGAACTTGTGAGCGGAGAGGCATAGGAGATCGACGCCCAGGTTGTCGACCTTGAGGTCGAGCGCGTTCGCTCCTTGGATGGCGTCCGTGTGGAACGGTATCTGTCGTTTGAGCTGGCTGGCGCGGTCGCGGATCGCCAGCGATAGTTCCGAGATTGGCTGAATGACGCCGGTCTCATTGTTGGCCGTCATGATGCTCACCAGCACGGTGTCTTCGGTCAGAGCCGCCGCGGCGGCTCCGGGGTCGACGAGGCCGTCGTGGTCGACCGGAAGCTGAACGATTTCGAAGCCGAACTTCTCCAAGTACTGACAGCTATGAAGCACGGCGTGATGCTCGATCGCGGAGGTCACGATCTGGTTGCCTACGCGGGCGAGCTGCTGGGCGAACGCGACGCCCTTGATCGCTGAGTTGATCGACTCGGTGCCGCCGCTCGTGAACACGACCTCGTTGGCGCTGCAACCGATGATCTCCGCGACGGTGTCGCGGGCATCATCGATGGCCTGTTCGGATTCCCTGGCCATGGCATAGGTAGCGGAAGGGTTCCCGAAGGAGTCGGTCAGGTAGGGGAGCATCGCTTCTAGGACGTCCGGATGGAGGGGCGTCGTTGCTGCGTAGTCGAAATAGGCCATGTCTTGCATGATGGAGCGCTAAGTGCCTCTGGATGATACCCACTGGGGGTATGCGGGTCAACCGCTAGAAGCCCTCAGGGTTGAAGCGGCGGACGTGCGCGTCAAGGAAGGTGAGCACGCGCTGCGGGCTATACTCCGCGACAGGGAACTTGTCGATCCGGGACCAACTGGTGAGGGCAATGAACCCATCGTCCATCTCCAGGTAGGGCGCCATGACGATAAGGTCACCCGCGTTCAGTCTGGCGGTGACGAGGAGTTCCAGCTCATCGATGATGTCTCGCTCGGTGGTGTTGAACCAGATGACGACGCCGCCGTGCTCCATGCTGTGCAGCAGCGACTCTGCTTCCCACTCGGAGCTGTAGATGCCCCACGGAACGGGTCCGCAGAGCGGCGGCGAATCCGGCGGACTCGACCCGCACGCCGCGCTGCCCCAATGCGCGCCGCCTGCGGGCGGGTTCGTATTGCCTTCGCCCTCGTAGTCCACCTTCGATGTCGTGTGCGGCGCTGTGTTGGGTCCATCATCGTTGCCATAGAAGCCTCCGTAGATGCCTGGCAGGTCGACGTACTCTCCGGGCAGCGACCTGCTGGCGTCGGCCTCCGCGGCTACGGCTGCCTCATGCCGGCTTGGAGGCTCGGGCTCGTTTTCGACGGCCGGTCCAGCCGGTGTTACGTCCGCGATTCCGAAATCCAGACCGAAGTCATCACAGCTGGAGAACCGCCACCGGCCATCCTCCTTGACGAAGCTCGTTGGGCGGCTGCTCTCGGCTAAGATGATCGGTACGGTCTCGCCGTTGACATGCACAACCACGTCGAATTCGGCCTCGATTTCATCTCCGTCGGCACGGATGACCCGCAGGTTCTCCACGGAAGGTTCGCTCTCGCCGAAGAGTAGGCTAACGGAAACCGTGCCGGACGCGAATTCGAGGAACGAGAGTTCGTCGCGGCACTTTTCTGAGAGATGCGTGTATGCGCGGGGCGGGTCCGCTGCCAGCGCGCGGAAGAACTGTTCCGTGGAGTCGCGAATCGCGGTGCTGGTCCCCGCGCTGTTGCAGGCGAGGAGCACGATAGCAAATCCGACCGTCATCGCGGCAAGCCAATGAAGTCTCTGCATGGGGGCTAGTATACAGCGCAGGTGACAGAGAGGACGGGCGGGAGCGTGCCGGGCAGGCGCTTCCAATGGTCACCCCCGTCGACGCTCGCGTACACCTCGCCGTTGCTTGTGCCGGTGTACACGCCCTCGGGATCGAGTCCGTCCGTGTCGAGCCCCTCGCGATAGACGCTTTGGTAGTTGTGAGGTCCTGGTAGGCCGTCGGTGAGCGCCTGCCACGTGCCTCCGCTGTCTCGTGTGCGATAGATGGTCATCTGGCCGGGCTGGACGCGGAAGTTCGCGCCGCCCACGTCCAGCGGGACGACGAACACAGCGTCCGGCTCGCGGCGGGAGATCGCGACAGGGAACCCGTGGGTCGATGGCAGGCCCGCAGTGACGTCCTGCCAGCTCTCAGCGCTGTCATCGGTCTTGAAGACGCCCGTATGGTTCTGCGCCCAGAGCCGGTCGGGTTGCTTGGGATCCATCCGTAGGCAGTGCGTGTCGAACGCCTCCCCTGGGTCCCGATCGGGCGGCACGCCGGCTTTTACCTGCGAGATGAACGCCTCAGCTTCGAACGGGAGTTTGCCCGTGTAGGTCGTGAAGCCTTGCCAAGACTCGCCGCCGTCCGTGGATTCGTATGAGCCGCCTCCGCTGATCGTTAGCGTGACGTGTTTCGGGTCGCGAGGGTCGACCAAGACCGAATGAAGCGTCATCGTCACGCGCTGCTCGTCCGGAGTCGCCGGTCCGCCCGCGACGGGCTGCCAGAACGAACGGTAGTCGTGCCGGTTGATCGCGTCGTTGGGCGTCCACGTTTGCCCCCAGTCCTCACTGCGGAACAGGCCAGCCGGGCCCGTGCCCGCGTATACGACGCCCGGCTCGCTTTCGTGGCCGGCGGTAACGAACCACACGTTGTCGATGTTGAGCCCCATGTCCTCAGGGAAGCCGAGCCCCTCGCTGCGCTGGTCCCATGTTTCGCCACCATCACTGCTCTTGGCCACTGACGGACCCCAGACGGGGTGGTTCGTGGCGGCGTAAAGACGCGGTGTGTCGCCTCGCGAGTCGACCGTCATGTGGGAGACCGACCAGCCCGGCATCATCGGCTCGGACAGCTCCCAGTCCTCGCGCGCCCCATCCGAGGTGTAGACGAATGCAGCCTTCTTGGTGCCGACAATCAGTCGCACGGTAGACACGGGTCCCTCCTTGGCGCTCCAGCGCTTCCGACACACCATGCTACACGAAGCCGAATGCCGCTTTTGCGAGCGACTTCACACGGCCATCGTTCCGAGTAGCGCTGCTCCACCTCGTTGTGAATCTAGCCTACGTCTCTCGGAGCCAGTAGTCGGTCGCGAGGGAGAGGGCTCTGGCGGCGCGTTCGAACGAGTGGAAGACGGGCAGCTCGCGCTCGACGACCTTAGCGCGGGCCTGAGCGGCAATCTCCTCAACGTGGCCTGGGTGGAGTGTCGTCAGGAACGGCTTCGTAGATCGCTCCTTGTGCTTGACGAGAAGGTCGAGCATCGAATCGAGACTGGAGGGATCGGCCTGCCAGCGACGCGCCAAGAAGCCTGAAGCCAGCTCCATCGCGATCGCGTCGACGTTGGCGTCCTCTTCCAGGATGTCGAGTAGCCGCTCGAGGTTGTCGCTTTGACCGCCGAAGCCGATCGTCCCGCCCATATCGAGCGGGTTCTGGTAGCTGCCGCCGATGATGTTGAAGAAGTCGGCCAGCTTCGCGTAGCTGTCTTCCGTGAGCCGTGGCACCTGCTGGCCCGCGCGTTCGAATGCGTCCGTGATGACGACGGACTGGCCGCCCGTCATGGCCATCAGTCCCATGCGCCGGCCGGCAGCGGGCTTGCAGAACAGGAGCGCCTTGAGGACGTCGACCGTGTCATCGATGCTCACGGTCGCGATCGCGCCGGCCTGCTTGACGACCGCGTCCCAGATCGCCGTCGATGTCGCCAACGAGGCGGTGTGCGAGGCTGTGGCGCGCGCGCCGGCCGCGGTGACGCCGCCCTTCCAGACGACGACGGGCTTCTTAGCGGTAGCCCGCCGCAGCGACTCGATCAGCCGGCGGCCGTCCTTCGTGCCTTCGACGTACATGGCGATCACCTTCGTGTCGTCGTCCTGCGTCAGGTAGTCGACATAGTCCGGCACGTCGAGAACTTCGGCATTGCCGATGCTGATCGACGTGCTGATTCGCACGCCTTGGGCTGCGCCCGTCAGGCTGAAGTTGATCGCGTGAGTACCAGATTGCGAGATGAACCCAACCGGCCCGGCTTCGCCCGTCACCTGTTCGCCGGACTGGCGCACGCCCAACTTCGCGTTGTACACGCCCATGCAATTCGGCCCGATCAGCGCTAGTGAGCCGTCGCGGGCTATCTTGCCTAGCTCAGCCTGCAGCGTCGCGCCTTCTTCCTCGCCGGTCTCCGCGAAGCCAGACGTGAACAGCGCGACACCGCCCACGCCTCGGGCGGCGCAGTCGGCGATGATACGCGGCGCTATCTGGCGCGGAACAGCGCAGAGGACGTAGTCGATATCGCCGGGCACATCGGCCAGCGACGTGAAGTTCTTGATGCCCATCTCTTCTATGCCGGGAATTTCGTTCGGGTCAAGCTGCACTGAATACACGTCGCCTGTGAAATTCTGCATGTTGCGCAGCCACATGTAGCCGTTCATGCGCTTATCGCCGACGACGACAACCGTTTTGGGGTTCAGCGTCCGGGCTAGGCTGGCGGTGAGGTCTGGCATCGTGCGCTGGCCTGCTGTTAGTTCGGCTCGGCGAGCACGATTCGGGCGTCTACCGCAACGGCGCCCTTGGGGTAGGCAAAGACCGGGTTGAGGTCCAACTCCGCGATGTCGGGATGCGCCTCAATGAATTCGGAGAGCTGCACGAGCAACCGTTCCAGCGCTGCTACGTCTGATGGCTCCGCGCCGCGATGTCCCTCCAGGATCGGGAATCCCTGGATCTCATGGATCATTTGGTTGGCGTCACGTTGAGTGATGGGAACAACACGAAACGCCACATCCTTGAGGACTTCGACAAGCACGCCGCCGAGTCCGAACATGAGGACCGGACCGAACTGAGGATCCATCGTCATCCCGGTGATCACTTCCACGCCGGGCTCTGCCATGCGCTGCACGGATACGCCGTCGATTGTGGCCTTAGCGTCGGCTTTCGTTCCGGCCTCTGTTATCTCCCCGAAGGCCGTGCGCACAGCGTCGGCATTCTCAACGTTGAGGACCACGCCGCCCACGTCGGACTTGTGTGTGATCTGCGCGGAGACGATCTTCAGCGCGACAGGATAGCCGATGTCGTCAGCGATGCTCGCTGCGTCATCGGCCGTCGTCGCTAGTTTCGCTTCGACAACAGGGATACCGGCCGACGCGAGCAGCGCCTTCGCCTCCACTTCTGAGAGTACGGTGCGCCCCTCGCTGCGAGCTTGATCGATAATGCCGTTGCTGGTTGCACTAGCCATAAGCTGTCGCATCTTATCCATGTACCGGATCAGCGTCAACGGCAACATGAGATTGACCTCCACGCTTCCACCTGGTGGGCAATCACAAAATGCTGTAATCACTGGCGGTCGCGAGCGGTTCAGCGCTGCCGTGTTCCCGCTCTTCGGGCGTGTTACGGAAAGAACTTTATGGTCATCCGGCAGAGTTGTCATCCTTACATGACGGTGTATACTGGATGCCAAGCGGAAGTGGCTCAGTGGTAGAGCACGTCCTTGCCAAGGACGGGGTCGCGAGTTCGAATCTCGTCTTCCGCTCCAATTGGGTACTCAAGAGCACGGCCATTTGGCCGTGCTCTTCTGTATGTGCCGAACGGCCCTTGACGCTTTGTGACAGTTTCTGAACGGCGTTCATATGTCGTTGATTAGATTGCCATAATGT